>NZ_FUYE01000026.1 GCF_900167535.1 Prosthecobacter debontii | reverse complement strand
TGACCAATCTGGACCTGCCGCTGGATCAGATTTGGAATATTTACAACAGCCGAGCCGATTGCGAGAACCGGATCCGTGAGCTCAAGCAGGACTTTGGACTGGAAGCCTTTTGCCTGAAGGACTTCTGGGCGACGGAGGCGTCGTTCCGGTTCATCATGGTAGCTTACAACCTGATCAGTCTGTTCCGTCATTTTGGGCTCAACAGCCACCACCAGTCCACTTTGGCAACGCTGCGATCCCAATGCTTTGCAATAGGCGGCTGGGTCAGTGAGCACGCCCGCAAACGAGTGCTCAAGCTCTCCCTGCCACGCCGCAAACGTCCCTGGATGGAGGCCATCTTGCTCAAGATCGAATCTCTCGCCGCCCCCTTTGCTTACTCAACTGCATAATCCGGGTTTATCTTCAAGTGCCTCAGAGAGCATCGACGCAGGCAGTTCGTCTGGGGTTCGCGGTGACGGACCTTGAGAGAGTTGTGGCGATGCTACGACCTGAATCCGTGCTTTCTCGTCCGCAGGATTCGCCGTGGGGAAGACGTGCGGTGGTGATGGATCCAGACGGTCACAAGATTGAGCTAGTGGCGAGGTGAGCTGATGAATTGATTTCCTCCACCCGTCGTGTTATTTAGACTCCATGGAACCACGGCCCGTCATCAATGTCGAGGAGTTCGTCGGTAAAACGGTGGGGCGGCGCGTGCCGCCGAAAGATCCACTGCGTGTTTCAGACAGCACCAAAGCGATGGCTATCGCCTGGAAGAAGGCCTTGCCTTATCGCTCTGCTCCCAAGGGAGTGTATCGTTTTCACAGTCATGAGGAGGCTCATCAATGGATGATGAACAATACAGGTCCGAAGAAAGTATAACGACTGATCTCGAATCGCGGAATCCCTCGCTGAAGATCTGCTGGAGTTATGTCGTGGGCGGTTTTGCCATTCGGGGGGCTGGCTATATTCGCGATACAGGAGACATTGACATCATTATTGATACCGAGTTGGACAATGAAGCCAGCGTCTTCAAATCCCTTGAGATTCTACCGGATAAAGCCGTGCTCCAGCTCGAACCCGGTGAGGTGGAGAAATACACCGTGGTGCGTGTGGCAGACGAGATCGTTGTGGATCTGATGAAATCGGCTTCGGGAATCGACTATGAAGAAGCGTCCAAGGATATCGTGATCCGTCATGTTCAGGGTGTTCCGATTCCGTTCGCTTCTGTGGCGAATGAAGAAGAATACGCATCGGGAAAAGGACGCTGCGGATTTGGTTTTTCTGCGCACGCAGTACCCTGAAGTGGTGAACGACTGAAAGGATGGGCGAAGCTGATTCTTCTCGATTGCCCATGGACTCAACTCCTGAAGTTGATCCGGGCGTAGGTTGACGCATTTTGCGGTCATGGCTTCTCCCGTCGTCGTCACCCATCCGTTGGCACAGATTCATCTCACGGCGATTCGTCAGACGAATACGCCGAGTGCCCAGTTCCGCTGGCATTTGCAGAGACTGGCGGAGATTTTGTTCATGGAGGCATCACGCTCTTTAGAGACAGCGGCGGTTCGGGTTCAGACCCCGCTGGCCGAGACCGATGGGGCTGCGTTTGCCCGCCCCATTGTGTTGGTGCCGATTCTACGCGCAGGGTTGGGACTCCAGGAGGCTATTTTGCCGCTCGTGCCGGATGCGACTGTGGCGCATGTGGGGATTGCTCGGGACGAAGAGACGGCGCTGCCGATGCCTTATTATGCGAAGTTGCCTTCTATCTTGGCGGAGGCGGATGTATTTCTGCTGGATCCCATGTTAGCCACTGGAGGTAGTGCCTGTGCAGCGGCAGCTCAGCTCAAAGCGGCTGGGGCTAGCCGTATCACCTTGGTTTGTGTGGTGAGTTGCCCCACAGGGTTGGAGGCGTTTGGGACTCAGCATCCGGATGTCCCTGTCGTGACGGCGGCGGTGGATGAACGGCTGAATGACAAGTGCTACATTGTGCCAGGATTGGGAGATGCCGGGGATCGCTGCTTTGGCACTTGAGGGTCATCCCCTGACCGGGGGACAAAAAAATTTAGTTTTGCACAGGGATTGCTCTGTTCATTACGGGCTAGTCGTGAAATAGTGAGGCCCGCATTCCATGAAAGAGTATGCTTACATCCATGAGGACGGTCAGTTGCCAGCGCCGCTGAGTGCAGTGCCGTTTCTCAACAGTTTCACGGAAGATCAGCTCGATGAAGTGCTGAATTCTTCCAGCCTGCTTCAATGTGATGAGGGAGATACCATCATCCGTGAGGGCAGCATTGATTCCCGCATTTACATTCTGCTCAGCGGCGAGCTGGAAGTGAAGGTCGCAGGTAAAAAAGTGGCCGTGATCGGACGGGCTGGCGACGTGTTTGGCGAGTTGGCTCTGGTCAACCAAGACAAGCGTGCGGCGTCTGTCATTGCCGGTAGCCGCGCGTTGTGCTTGGCTGTGGACCAGAAGTTTCTCCAGGACATTCACCCGCGGGAAGAAGATCCTGCCTTTCATGCCGCCCTCTTCGAGTTTGTGGCTCGATTGGTGGCGCGTAAGCTGGATGCTACCTCGCGCCGTTTAGCAGAGCTCGAAAAAGAGCTGAAAGCCTTGAAAGGAATCGATGGCTCGGAAGCTCCGGCGAAAACGACCACGGCTAAGGTGCCTGTGAAAGGGAAAGAAAAGGAAAAGGCCAAAAAACCGACCCTTAAAAAAGCCATGGCACGCCGCTAAGGGCGTGCCAGGCAGGGTCTTGGTCTTTGTTGATGAGAATGGATAAGCTGAGATAGGCTCAGCCGTGAGCTCAACTCACGTTGGGCTTGATCAAGGTTTCCAGACGGCTGACGCCGCGGCGGATGCGAGCCTTGATGGTGCCGAGAGGTTCATGAAGCTGATCAGCCACTTCCGCTTGAGTCAAACCGCTGAAGTATGCGAGATGAATGGCTTCGCGCTGGTCGTCATTCAGCTTCGACACGGCGTTATGAATTAAAGAATGGCGTTCTTTTTCCTGCAGCACTTCCAAGCCCGATTCCTCGAACTCGAACTGCACTTTTTTGTTCTCCGTTTCGAAGTCGTCGTTGAGGCGTGAGCGGCGTTGTTTGGAGCGAATCCGGTCGATGGCACGGTTGCGGGCCATGGTGGTGAGCCATGTCAGAGGTTTACCCTTTCGGGGCTCATAGAGATGGGCTTTGTTCCAAAGCTGCACGAGCACCTCTTGCATCACATCTTCCGTATCGTGATGGTCGTTGAGGACGTTGGAGATGGCCGCAAAGATGAGGCCAGAATATTTTTGGTAGAAGGTCTGGAAAGCCGCAGAGTCACGTTCGGCAATCCGCTGGATGAGTTGGATGTCTTCCTGAATCTGATCCTCTTGTTCAGTGTCAATGGATTCGGTCATGGCAGTAAGGGGGGTGAAAGTGAGAGACCTGAGAGACTGCGATTATTCCTGACATGAACAAAAAAGGTTTTGTTCATATTTTGTCAATTATTTGTCGAAGTTTTTGTGAAGCCTGGGTTTTGCCGAAAGTCCAGTGATGCGCGAGTGGGCTCATCCGATGTCATTATAGATTCGTAAGCTCACTCGCAAGCGGCCTTATGGTCGTGGTTAGACGATAGCCCGCCCCCCTTTTGAAAGCATAACTTGGACAAAGTATTCGCTTGTCGAGCCTAGCCGACGAGGCCCTCATTTGAGGGGCTAAGTAAAGGGCTTGGAGACGAAAGCGACAGCGAAGTCTAACTCTTCGACGGGTCAACACTGGGCACAGGCGGTAGCCAGGCTTCGGGTGCGCCAGCTTTCCTCAGGACCTCGCGTAGACTCACGGGCTTGCCCTCTTGGCGTTTGCTCTGCTGAGCGGCTTCCATGAAGGCATAGATCTCCAATGTTTGTTGAGGGGTTACTGGCGGCTGCCCTGTTTGAAAGAATTTGATGATCTCTCTCAGCATCGGGGTGTAATCCCCCTGGTTTTTTTGCTCCACGACGCCTTTGACTCCGAAGCGGGTGATCTTGTAATTCGGCGAGCCCATGGGCAGGCCATGGATGGCGTGCAGGGTGCCGAGGCGGTTGCCATTCCAGACTCCGGTGACGACCGAAGCATTTTCACTCGTCGTCCGCACGACTTCTTGGCATCCTGTCCCCATCACGGTGAAAAGGGCTTCGACGGAGTGAATGCCATAAAAGAACAGGTCTGGATGGTGTGGCAGAATGGGGGCTGGACCGTAGGCGATGGCGGTGAGGGCAGGGGTATCTTCAGCCGTGGCGACCTCGATGACACCGGGATACCAGCGCATGGAGGAGGCGCTAAACATGGGCACCTTCGCCGCCTCGGCGAGCTTATAGATCTCCACGGCCTCTTTCAGAGATGCAGCTACGGGTTTGTCGAGGAAGAAAGGTTTTTGGCAGAGCAGCACCTCCCGCACCTGTTCCAGATGCGGGCGTCCATCCACGCTCAGGATCATGATGGCATCCACCGCCGCACAGACCTCGGTGATGCTGCTCAGGATTTGCACCCCGTATTTATCTTTGAGCGTGGCTGTGAAGCCCGCCACGCGGTCGGCGCTTTCAGGCAGATCAGGGCTACCACCGGCATAGGCAGCCACGACGCGTGCACCGGGGATGTGGCTTGGATTAGCAGGATCGTTTAATCGCAGGGTGAATTGCTCGCAGTGGGAGGAGTCGAGCCCGATGATGCCAATGCGCAGGTTATCAGCCATGACGAGACGAGGGGAGAGCATGGCTAGAACAGCCATGATGAGCGCGGACATGAACTGGAAGTGCCGGGCGACCATGAGACAGAATGGCATGGGGTAGGAGGGGCGCGCAAGTTGCTAAAGCGACTCTCTTATGACGCCTCTCCTTCGTTATGTATTCGGCGGTGGCGGTGAAATGGGTTCACGTAAATTTGTCTGAAGTGCCTCCGCTGAGACTTCGCCCTCCCAACGGCTGATGACGACGGTGGCCACGCCATTGCCCACCAGATTGGTCAGAGAGCGACATTCACTCATGAAACGGTCGATGCCCAGGATCAGAGCCATGGCCTCCACCGGCACGCTCGGCACAGCTGAAAGCGTGGCGGCAAGGGTGATGAACCCGGCTCCAGTCACACCACTGGCACCCTTTGAGGTCACCATGGCGACGAGAAGGAGACTGACCTGTTGGCTAAGGTCCAAGGGGGTATTCGTCGCCTGGGCCAGGAAAACTGCTCCCATGACCATGTAGATATTGGTGCCGTCCAAGTTAAAACTATACCCGGTTGGGATTACAAGACCCACGGTGGAGGGAGCACAGCCCAGGCCGCGCAGCTTTTGAATCATCTGCGGCAGCACGGTTTCGGAGGAGCTGGTGCCGAGCACGATCAACAGCTCGTCCTTGATGTAGATGAGAAAACGAAAGATGGAAAACCCTGCGGCACGGGCGATCAAACCCAACACCACCACCACGAATAGGATCGAAGTCGTGTAAAAGCCCAGCATCAAATAGAGAAGCTGCTGCAAGGAGCCGATGCCGTAACTGCCGATCGTATGAGCCATCGCCCCCAGAGCCCCCAGGGGAGCGACCTTGATGACGATGCGCATGATGCCAAAGAAGACCTCGCCAGCTCGATCGATCACGTGCAGCACAGGCAGGCCGCGCTCTCCTAGACTGGCGATAGCGAAGGCTGTCAGCAGAGCGATGAATACGACCTGGAGGAGATCTCCTCCTGCAAAGGCCCCAACGAAGGCGCTGGGAATGATGTTGAGCAGAAAGTCTGTCGTGCTCAGAGAGTGAGCTTTGTTGGCATACTCATGCACGGTGGCCACGGACTTCGCATCCAGAGCGCTGATATCTGCATTGAAACCCGCGCCTGGTTGCAGGGTATTCACCACGATCAAGCCGATGATGAGGGCTAAGGTCGAAACGACCTCAAAGTAGAGCAGCGTCTTGCCACCGACTCGGCCGAGCTTTTTCAAGTCGCCAATGGACGCGATGCCATGCACCACGGTGCAGAAGATGATCGGCGCGATCATCATCTTGATGAGCTTGATGAAGCCTTTGCTCAGAGGCTCCAGTGCTTTTCCCGCCTCAGGAAAAAAATGCCCGATGAGAATGCCGATCACCACGGCCATGATGACCTGGAGATACAGAACGCGATACCAAGGAGTGCGGGCAGAAGAGACGTGCATGGTGGGAGACTGGGGGATTCAAGCCCGAAGTCTCCGCCAATTGCAAGCCGCGTCGTCTCAGAACACTATTTCTCAGACTTCTTCACCGGGTAGCGGTTGGGATTCTTTTGATACGCTTCCACGCAGTCGGCACAGCAAAAGATGATGGTGCCTTCATCCGTGAAGATGCGATAGATCGGGCGACCAGGTTTCCCTTCCACAGGGCAGACGTCATTGATGGGGCGGCCACCTTTGGCGAAAACGACGGTGAGGCTGGCAAAGGTGAGCAGCAGGGCGGGTAACAGAGCTTTCATAGCAGGTGGGAATGCGAGTTCGGTAGGTTTGGCGTCTGGAGCGGAGAAAATCCGCTCCGTTAAAGCGCCAACGAACTTGAGCCCACCTTTCCTAGGCCCAGACCAATGCGGGTATGAGGAAGCGCAAACGCTGCACATCTGCACCTCCTGAAAAGATCAAAACGGAATATCGTCGTCTTCCATCCCATCCGTGATGGGGCCTTCACCGAAATCATCGTGCTGTTGGGCTGGAGCAGGCCGCTGAGGAGGCCTCTGCTGGCCGCCGGAGCGCTGTTGATAGCCACCGCTGCCGCCCCCGCCTCCTCCGTAGTTGCCACCACCACCACCACCGCCGCCCCCGCCACCTTGGCGACGCTGCTGCTGGGGTGCTGGGGCGCTGTAGCCCTCAGAGTCGTCACCACCGCTGTATCCACCGCCGCCGCCATTGCCTGGGCCACCGCCACCGGCATTGTTGAGGAACTGCATGTTCTCAGCCACGATCTTGATCTTGCTGCGCTTCTGGCCTGTTGCTTTGTCTTCCCAGGTGTCCATCTGAAGGCGACCTTCGACGAAAACCGAGCGGCCTTTGGCGAGGTATTGACCGGCGAGTTCAGCCGTCTTGCCCCAGAGCACAATATCCAGGTAGGTCACTTCTTCCTGGCGCTCCCCGCTTTCCGTCAGGTAACGGCGATTGACTGCGATGGCCATGTCACAGACCGCACTTCCTTTGGGCGTGTAGCGCACCTCCGGATCGCGGGTGAGATTGCCAATGAGCATGACTTTATTGAGCGAGGCCATAATTCCGTCACCTTATCCATCCAGGAGATTGCGCCACAACCATTTTTTAAACCCGAGCAAAAGGCTGGCCAGGAGAAGGTTCCTACACCTCTCCCGGCTCAGGCAGGGCCGTATCCGCGTCGCGTTCTCCGCTTTTCTTAGCCAGACGGGAGAGAGCGGAGGCAAAGACCACCATGAGCACAATGGAAAATGCTCCTGAGGCAATCAGCTTCTCCACGGAAGGTTTGTTGATGTTGAAGTAGAGGAGTTGGGCCACATTCAGAATGACCACCCCTCGCAGCATCCACTCCACATTCATCCCCTGGAGGATGTAGGAGCCAAACGGTGCCATGAACAGCACCACGGGATACGCACACAGCCAGGTGCGCACCTGATCATGCGTGAGCCCGGCATCGTAGAAATGCCGGTAGGCATACCCGAGCACGCTCATGGCCGCCATGATCATGATGCTCAGGTGCGTAGCCACCTTTTCCTGCATGCCGAATCGGGTGACCAGCAGCGTGTAGAGGATGATGTCTGCCCCTGTGCCGAAGAGGCTGGCACACATGCCCCCGAGAATCAAGATGGCACACAGGAAGGCGATGTCCGTCTTGCTCGTGATCTCCAGCGTCATCTTTTGCCCGCGATGACTGCTGTAAAAGTAAGCGATGGCAAAGGTGGTGATGAGGCTGAGAAACAGGGCCTGGATGATGTAAACCGGGATTTTTTGGAGAGTGAGCATCCCCAGCACGAACCCCACGAAGCCGACGGGAATGAACCACAGCATCGGCCGATAACGGCTCATCACATTTCCCCGATAGCTGAGGATGAAGATGCTGGCGCTGGTCATACCGATGCTCTGGATCATCAGGCTAAAGTCACGGGCGAGTACACGGTCGATGCTGAAAAAGACACTGAGAACAGGAAAAGCCACCGCGCCTCCGCCCTCCGGCGTCAATCCCGCGACGAAGGCGCCGAGGACCATGATCAGCGGATAATGAAAGTGCGAGGCGAGAAACCCCAGATCATTGAAGCTGTAAAACAACCCGGCCCAGACGATGAGCATGGTGATGAACCAAAAAGTGAAGACTTTACTGCGGAACATAATCAGCGGGCAGGGAGCAGAACGGCCGCCATGTTAATCCGAAACGAGAAATGCGATCATACTCTTTTGAGACCTGTGTGATGCTCATCAGGCATAATGAGCAAACGCAAATTTTACGGCGACTCCCGGGGAATCCAATTCGATGCGAGTGTTTGCCGCTGATGGCTTGAGTGGGTTAGATGGGCTGAGCCTGGGTCTAGTCATGCTCAAGAAGGCGGATCAGCTTTTTATATTATCGCCCACACTCTCGATCGTCAAATGAGTGGCATCCGTCTGTCAATGTGGTCGAGAGTCTGAAAAGTGTGGCCACACTCTTGCTGCCAACTCCAGAGGAATAATAGACCGCTTCACCTTAAGTAAAGGGGGCAAGGCTACGGCGTCTCGTGGAATGATGAGCGGCAGTGAAGTGCAGACTGCGCTCTGTGGCCCCTAAACGGCTCTAACTCTTTAAGGTGCTGATCCACCACTAAAAAAGAGAGCAGGCCTAGCGGCCTGCTCTCTCAGGGGGGTTAGAAGGGGAGGGTGGCGGAAATGAATTAGATCTCCTCGCCGACGGCGTAGCGCACGAAGCGACGCACGACAAGGTTCTCACCCAGCTCAGCGATTTTGCTTTTCACGTAGTCGCCGATGGTCTGGTCAGGGTTCTTGATGTAGGCCTGCTCAAGGAGGCACTGCTCGGAGAAGATTTTGTCGATCTTGCCCTGGATGATCTTTTCAGCGATTTCCGCAGGCTTACCCTTGATCTGGTCAGCAGCGATTTCGCGCTCCTTGGCGATGAGGTCCGCAGGGATCTCTTCGCGGGTGAGGAACTTCGGATTCGCAGCGGCGATGTGCAGGGACACGTCCTTCACGAAGGCCTGGAAGTTTTCGTTGCGAGCGACGAAGTCGGTTTCGCAGTTCACTTCGATGAGCACGCCGATACGGCCAGCCATGTGGATGTAGGAGGCGATGATGCCTTCCTTCGTCTGGCGGTCAGCCTTTTTCTCGGCCTTGATGGTGCCTTTTTTGCGGAGAATGGTTTCGGCCTTTTCCAGGTCGCCATCGGCTTCCTTGAGAGCGGCTTTGCATTCCATCATGCCTGCGTTGGTCTTTTCACGCAGGGCCATGACGACTTTAGCGGAGATTTCTGCCATGTGTCTGTAAAGGGGGTGAGGTTGGGTTTACTTCTTGGCTTCAGCAGTCGCGGTGATGACAGGGTCGATCAGCTTCTGCAGGATGATGCGGATGGAGCGGATGGCGTCGTCGTTAGCGGCGATCGGGTAGTCCACTTTGTCAGGGTCAGCGTTGGTGTCCACGAGGGCCACGATTGGGATGCCGAGGCGGCGGGCTTCATGAACGGCGATGTGCTCACGAGCGGAGTCCACGATGACGACTGCGTCAGGGAACTTCTCCATGCCACGCACGCCGCGGAGGTTGCGCTCCAGCTTGATGCGCTCACGGTTCAGGGAGGCGAGCTCCTTCTTGGACATGAGTTTGAACTCAGGCTTCTTCTCGATCTCTTCCAGGTAACCCAGGCGGGCCACGCTCTTGCGGATGGTTTCGAGGTTGGTGAGGGTGCCACCCAGCCAGCGGTGGTTCACATAGAATTGACCGCAGGCTTCAGCCGCTTCACGGATGGCTTCCTGAGCCTGGCGCTTGCAGCCGACGAAAAGGATGCGCTTGTTCTTGCGGGCCAGATCAGCCAGGAATTCAGCAGCGGTATCGATCTGCTTGACGGTTTCCTCGAGGTTGAGGATGTGGATCTGGTTGCGGGAGTCGAGGATGAAAGGCTTCATCTTCGGGTTCCAACGCTTGGTTTGGTGGCCGAAATGGACTCCGGCTTCGACGAGTTCTGCGAGTGCTTGGGACATGTAGGTTTGAGATTGCCAGTTCTTCGCACGTTTCAGCCAAGGGGCTGGACGCTCAATGCCAGGAGTGGCACAGATCCGAAAAAGCAGCGGGTTAGGGTTTACTGAGCTTTTCCCAGGCGGAATGCCCGGAAAAGGGCGGCAAGAGTAGGGCCGTAGGCGGATTCGGCAAGCAGTTTTTCGTGTGCAGATGTACACATGCACATCTGACACCCCCTGGGTGGCGTATTCTTTGCGCCAGGTGGAAGGGCCTTGTTTGACAAGCTGGGCCGTCCCTCCTTGATTACTACCACTTATGTCCAATCCTCAAGATTTCCCCACTCTCATCACCCCTCCGAGCAACTACATCGTCCCGACTGTGATCGAGAGCGAAGGCCGGATGGAGCGCGCTTATGACATTTACTCCCGCCTGCTGAAGGATCGCATCATTTTCCTGGGCAGCGATGTGAATGACCAAGTTGCCAACGTCATCATCGCTCAGTTCCTGTTCCTCCAGATGCAGGACCCGAAGAAGGACATCCACTTTTACATCAACAGCCCTGGTGGTTCGGTGACGGCTGGTCTGGCCATTTATGACACGATGCAGTTTGTCACCTGTGACGTGAACACCTACTGCATCGGCATTTGCGCCAGCATGGGTGCTGTGCTTCTGGCCTCGGGCACGAAGGGCAAGCGTTTCGCGCTGCCGAACAGTGACATCATGATTCACCAGGTCTCCGGCGGCGCCCGTGGCACGGCCAGTGACGTGGAGCGCACGGTGGACTTCATGTATAAGCTGAAGCGCCGCCTGAATCGTATCCTGGCTCACCACTGCGGTAAGACGCCTGAGGTGATCGAGCGTGATGCGGACCGTGATAATTATATGAGTGCTGAAGAAGCCGCCGCTTACGGTCTCGTGGACAAGGTGCTCCAGAGCAACAAGGAACTGCCGCCACTTGCCTGAGGTCGCCTTTCCCATTCAGCGAGTGAGAGCAAGAAAGTTCTTCAAGTTGGCAAAAGAGCCGCTTATGAAGATTGAACGTCTTGCTCCTCACCCGACTCATTGAGATAGAGGGGCATTTCGTCCGTCTTGACTCCAGCCTTCGCTTCATGCGACACTCCATTTATGCCTCGAGCTTCTACAGTAACTCTTTGCTCCTTCTGCGGTAAAAGCCATGCGGAGGTGAGGAAGCTCATTGCTGGGCCTGGGGTGTATATTTGCGACAACTGCATCGGCGTTTGTAAAGCCATTTTGGATAAAGAAGCGGCTCAAGAGGCCGATCATTCGCCACCTCTCTCGGTGCCTAAGCCAGTTGAGATCACGGCGATTCTGGACCAGCACGTCATCGGGCAAGCTCAGGCAAAGAAGGTGTTGAGCGTGGCGGTGCACAATCACTACAAGCGCATTCTGCACAGCCAGCAGCTCGCTGCACGGCGTGAAAATCCGCGGCGTATACCTGGGCCTGACGATGTGGAACTGGAGAAAAGCAATGTTTTGCTCTTGGGGCCGACGGGCTGCGGCAAGACCCTACTCGCCAAGACCTTGGCCAAGATCTTGAATGTGCCCTTCAGCATTGCCGATGCGACCACCCTGACTGAGGCCGGTTACGTGGGGGAAGATGTAGAGAACATCATTTTGCGACTCTTGCAGGCTGCGGATTACGACATTGCGAAAGCGGAAATCGGGATCGTTTACATCGACGAGATCGACAAAATCGGGCGCACCACCAGCAATGTCAGCATCACCCGCGATGTCTCTGGGGAAGGGGTGCAGCAAGCGCTCCTGAAAATCATTGAGGGAACCATATGCAACGTGCCTCCTCAAGGCGGGCGTAAACACCCGCAGCAGGAATACATTCAGGTGAATACCGAGAATATCCTGTTCATCTGCGGGGGAGCTTTTGTGGGCCTGGAGGAGATCATCAAGCGTCGTAAAGGCAAGCAAGTGATGGGCTTCAATACCGGGACGCAAACTGATGAAGGTGAGAAGAAAGGCCCGCTTCAGGTGGAGCCGGAGGACCTCCTCGGTTACGGATTGATCCCTGAGTTCATCGGCCGCCTGCCCGTGATTTGCTCGCTGGAAGCCCTGACGGAGCAAGAACTTGTCCGCGTGCTGACGGAGCCGAAAAATGCTCTGCTCAAGCAGTATGCCAAGCTGATGAACATGGACGGTGTGGACCTGAACATCAATAAAGAGGGCTTGCTGGCTATGGCACGTGAAGCGGTGAAGCGCGGCACGGGAGCCCGTGGGCTGCGCAGCATCTTTGAGCGCATCATGCTGGATGTGATGTATGACGTGCCTAGCCGGGTGGATGTGCGCTCCGTCTCGATCAACGAAGCCGTTGTCAAAGGCGAGCGTCCGCCGATCCTGCGCAAAAAGATCGAGCGAAACGCGGCCTAGCGCGTGTGGGCTGAATCCCGTTTTACTCGTGCCAAGTCTGGGCGATCCGCTCCACCGCGAGCGCCTTACCCGTGGCCGGATCGATCGTGATCAAGGCTCCATTCACGCGCACGGGGCCCCGCCCGACGCCAAATTTGGTGGGCATCTGCGTGTGGAATTTTTCCAGCACCGGCTCGATTTGACTGCCGATGATGGAGTCCATGGGGCCGCACATGCCGGCATCGCTTTGGAAGGCGGTGCCCTTGGGCAGCACGCGTTCATCGGCTGTGGGAACATGGGTGTGGGTGCCGATCACAGCGCTCACCTTGCCGTCCAGATGCCAGCCCATGGCGACCTTCTCACTGGTGGCCTCGGCATGGAAATCCACGAAAATGACAGGGGTCTCCTGGCGCATTTGCTCGACCGCTGCGGTAACGGTGGTGAAGGGGTTTTCTAAGGCATCCCGCATGAAAGTGCGGCCCTGGAGGTTGATGATGCCGATCTTGCCCTTCTTGGTCTGTAGCACGAGGCTGCCATTTCCTGGTGTCCCCGCCGGATAGTTCAGGGGACGCAGCAGGCGCGGTTCATCGGCTAGGAAAGGGATGATTTCTTTCTGATCCCAGATGTGGTCACCTGTGGTGATGACATCTGCCTTGGCGCGCATCAGGCTGATGGCGATCTTCGGAGTGATGCCCCGGCCTGCGGCTGAGTTTTCACCATTGACGATGGCAAAGTCCACTTTGAGCTGCTCACGTAGCAGGGGCAGAAGGGTGCTGATCGCCTTCCGCCCGGGCTCGCCCACGATGTCTCCCAGGAAAAGGATACGGAGAGTTTCAGGCGGCGTTTCGGTGAGGGCATCGGACATAAGCTGCACTTAGTAGATGATGCCGGGGCGCATCAAGTCTAGGATGCAGTCATGAGATCGCTTTTGAAAATTAGCCGTCGGGGGCAGGTGACACTGAGCTGTGTCGTGACTGTCTCCTGGCTAAGTGCCCAGGAACCAGCCCCGCCGGCTGCCCCGGTGCCTGCCGTGGAGGTGCCGCCCCCGCCTGCAGCCGCTGTCGAGCCTACTCCAGACCCGCTGCGGTTGGCCAAAGTCAGTCCTCTGGGCAAGGTGCCTGAGTGGGAGGACCTGAAAGTCTGGGCCGGAACCATGACTCGTGAGGAGTTCGAGACGGCCTGGAAGGAAACTTATTCCCCTGAGGTGGGGCTTCCCCCCCCTTTTGAGATCGCGCCGGATGGTCTGGTGGTGCCCACAGGAAATCCCATCGACCCCGTGATGAAGGTGCCTTTCCGGCAGGGCGGAGCAGGGGAGTTGCCGGCTCGCTCGTGGCGAAAGGCGGCGGACCTGCCGCCGCTGCGTGGACGCCCGGCTCTAAGTGATCTCCACATCGCTCTCGATCCTGGACATATCGGCGGAGGTTGGGCTGAGGTGGAGGAGCGCTATCTAAGTTTTCAACCGGGTGAAGCGATCCGAGAAGGCACTTTATCCCTCATCACGGCTCGCGTTTTATCCCAGAGGTTAGAGGCCTTAGGGGCGCGAGTGAGCTTCGTGCGAGATCGTGAGGAGCCAGTGACTGAACAACGCCCGGATGATTTTGAGAAACTGGCCCGCGATACCCTTGCTGAGCATGGCATCCTCAATCCGCTGCCGACATATGCGGGGCTTCAGGGGGACGCGAAGATCCTCACCGTGCAGTGGCAAAAGGAGAAACTCTTTTACCGAGTCAGCGAGATCCATGCACGGGGTGACAAGGTGAATGGGCAGATCAAGCCGGACCTTGTCCTCTGCCTGCATCTGAATGCGGAAGCTTGGGGGCCTTCGAACGCCCCGCAGTTTTCACCCAAAAATCATCTGCATGTGCTGGTGAATGGCTGCTATGCGCCAGTGGAGCTTGAACAACAAGACGTGCGTTTTGAGATGCTCCAGCGTTTGTTCGCGCGCATTCATGAAGAGGAAATCCCGCTGGCGGTGTCTGTGGCGGAAGGGTTAGCCCGCATTACCCGACTGCCCGCCTACATCTACACCACCCCAAATGCGCGCAAGGTGGCCACAAGTCCCTATGTCTATGCACGGAACTTGCTGGCTAACCGATTGTATCAATGCCCGGTCGTTTATCTGGAGCCCTTTGTCATGAATCATGAGGAAACCTACCGCCGCCTGCTGGCCGGTCATTATGTTGGGCGCACGCTCATCAGTGGCAGGCTGCAAACCAGTGCGCTGGAGGAGTATGTTTCTGGGATCGTGCAGGGACTTCTCAACTATTATCAAAATCAACGTCGCCCCTCATGAGAGTTCTCGTTGTGGGATGTGGTTTTGTCGGTGAACGCACCGCTGATCTGCTGCACGCCGCAGGGCACGAGGTGGTGGGCTTGACGCATTCACCCGCTTCTGCCGAACGCTTGGCAGCCGTGAAGCCGTGGCCTGTGCTCGCCTGTGACATCACGAGCCCAGACGCTGTGATGGCATTGAGCACGGCGGCTTGGCGGCCAGAGGCCTTCATTCACTGCGCCAGTTCCAGCCGTGGGGGGGCGGAGATGTATCTGGCTGTTTATGTCCAAGGGATGACGCATCTTCTGGCGGCGTTTCCTGAGGCGTTCCCGTTCTTCACCAGCAGCACCAGCGTCTATGCCCAAACCGATGGCAGCACAGTGGATGAAACCTCACCTGCCGATCCTGGCAAAGAGACCGGACGCATGCTGTTGACGGCAGAACTGCTTGCTCTGAACCATGGCGGTGCGGCCGCCCGTCTGGCTGGTATTTATGGGTCTGGGCGCTCGTTTGTGCTGAAAAACTTGTTGGAAGGCAAAAGTGGCATCGAGACCACTCCCGAAGCTCCCGATGGGCGTTTGCTGAATCAAATCCACGCCGATGATGCGGCCGCGGCGATTGCCCACCTCGTGACACGTCGCCTCCGGGGACTCTTCAATGGGGTGGATGATGCGCGCATGACGCAGCGGGAGTGTCTGGAAAAGCTGGCTCCGTTGGTGGCTCTTCCAGTGCCACCTGAGAAGGTGCCTGATCCTAACCGTAAGCGTGGGTGGACGCATAAACATGTCTCAAATGCCAAGCTGCGCGCCGCTGGCTGGGCACCCCGGTATCCCGATTACTTTGCGGCTTTAAATGATGATCCTGAGCTGCTGTCTTCAATCCTACAGATTGTTATCGAAGAGAATCAAGTGCCCCTGCCGAGGGCCGAGAACATTGTCTTGATCGGTCTTATGGGCAGTGGGAAATCCACCGTCGGACGCATGGTGGCGCAGATGCTTGGATTCCAGTTTGTGGATACCGATCATATGATCATCGAGCGTGCTGGGTGCTCCATTCCTGAAATCTTTGCCCGAGAGGGCGAGGCTGGATTTCGTCTCCGTGAATCAGCCGCACTGCGCAGTTTGTTGGGCAGTAAACACTGCGTGATTGCTACTGGAGGTGGCATTGTCACCCAGGCTCGCAATCGCGCCCTGCTTCAGCATCTGGGTTTCATCACTTGGCTGGAAGCGGATGTGAAATTGCTGGCCCGGCGCACGGCGGGGAACAATGATCGCCCTCTGCTGCGAGGAGAAGAACCTCCCCTGCAAAAGCTGACACGATTGCTGGCCGAGCGTAAGCCGCTTTACAAACAGCTCGCAGACCTGCGCATTCAGACGGATGAGCTCAGTCAGCAAGAGAGCGCCTATGGAGTGGCAGAGAGTGCGCGCATTTTCTTCTCTCGGCGGATTTGAGACCGTCGAGAGATAGACAAGGTCAATAGAGCAGGAAGCGAGATCGGCGTTGCTCAAAAGCGGCGGTTTCGGCTTGCATGAGAGAGGTCATCTCCCGTCTGCTTTGACCTGCGCGAATGTCTTTGAGAAGCGGGGCGTGATTCAGCAGCGTGTTCACCTTATCCAAAGCAAACTGAGAGGGATACAACTGCTGAAAGACCGTGGCAATGCTAAGGCCAGTTTGCACCGGTTTTATCGCCTGGCGATCGGTGACTTGTAGGCGCACGCCGCCACAGGGTTGGTCTTTGAAAATGCTGGCTGTGGGCGTAAAGCGAATGGGGAGAAAACGAATGCCGGGTAGGCCTTGTTTGTTGAGTTCATAACTCAATCGCAGATCATCCACATACGGCGCACCGAGGATCTCGAAAGGGGTATCCGTGCCACGGCCAACACTGAGGGAAAATTCCAGTAAACCGATGCCTGGATACAGCATGGCAGCTTCCAGAGTGCGCATGTTAGGAGATGGGTTGATCCATGGCAGACCTGTTTCATCGAAGAGCCACTGGCGTTGCCACCCCTCCATGCGGATCACCTGCAGATCCGCATGGATGCCTCGCTCGGCATTGATCATCTGGGCTAGTTCGCCCACGGTCATGCCATGACGAAGCGGGATGCCATGCGTGGCCGTAAAGGATTCTTGATCCAACACGGCAGGGCCTTCGACGGCGACTCCTCCAATCGGGTTGACTCGATCTAAAATGAAGAATTTTTTGTTATGCTTGGCCGCAGCCTCCATGCAGAGGCGCAGGGTGGAAATGTAGGTGTAAAAGCGGCAGCCAATGTCTTGGATGTCGAACACCAAAGCATCCAGGTCAGTCAGTTGTTCGGCGGTGGGAGCGCGGCGTTCCCCATACAGACTGTGAATGGGACGTCCGGTTTTTTGATCCACCGAATCGTTGATTTGGGCCTGATCTAAAGCCCCTCGGATTCCGTGTTCGGGGCTGAACAAAGCCCGCAGTTTTACCTTGGGAGCCTGTGCGAGCAGGTCAATCGTCGCGATACGCCGGGCATTGATCCCCGTTTGATTGGTGATCAAACCGACTCGGAGGCCCTCCAGCGGTGCGAAGCCGTCTCGCTCGAGCACATCGATGCCATTGAGAACCGTGGGCACCTCGTCGGATCGGCGCTGTGTTAAGGCACCGCGTGCATTGGCAAAATCGAAGTCGGGGATGCAACGCGCGGCGGCTTTCCCCACTTCTTCATAGAGATCGCGGACGCTGCCGCCGCCCTGAGGGTGTAAGCGTGAACTGAGAAAAACGACAAAACTCTGGGAAAAGGGATCGATCCAGACGCTGGTGCCAGTAAAGCCCGTGTGTCCGAAGGAGCCGACCGGAAACAGATCTCCACGGGGACGGCTGTAAGCGGATTCGATGTCCCACCCTAACCCACGTCTTTCGTAAAGCGTGGCAGCCGTCTGCACGCGTTGCATTTGCTGGAGGGTTTCGCTTTTGAGGATGCGTGTCCCCCCTGATTGGCCGCCGCCGAGAATCATGCGGGAGAAACGCGCTAAGTCGGCTGCCGTGGAGAACAAACCGGCATGACCAGCCACACCGCCCATGCGCCGGGCTGTGGGGTCATGCACGATACCGCGCAGCATCACCCCTTTTTCGTCTCTCTCCGTGGGAGCGATACGCGACCGCCAGTCTGCAGGGGGAAGGAAACGAGTGGAGGACATCTTGAGCGGAGCGAAGAGATGTTTATGGGTGAAGATCTCCAAAGGTTCACCACTGAGCGTCTTCACCAGATGGCCTAACAAAATAAAGTTGATGTCACTGTAGCGGAGTTGGCAGTCGGGAGGAGCTTCGGGGATCGCCTCCAGTGCCAACCGGATGCCTTGGTTGTAGCCTGACCAAGCGGGTTCCTTCGGCAATCCTGGCTTCAATCCCGAGGTATGGGTGAGCAAGTGGCGCACGCGGATGAGTTCCCGCCCTTCACCGAAAAACTCTGGCAGGTAATGGTGAACGGGGGCCTCAATGTCCAGCTTGCCCTGCTCGGCAAGGATCATGATGGCCGGGGCTGTGGCGATCACTTTCGTTAACGAGGCGAGGTCGAAGACCGTATCGAGCGTCATCTCCTCACGGACAGGATCTAGGGATCGGTCTCCCCTCACATTTTGAGCCGACTTCCCTCGATGCTCCAGCCACAGCACCACCCCAGGGGGTGTTTTTTGAGCCACCGCTTTTTCGAGTGCCTCGTCCAGAGCTTGCCAGCCCTCCGTCTTAAACCCGGCCCCTTGGGCAAGGCACAGCATCGGCAGCAGGAAAAGCAGCAGCAGTGAATGACGCATGCCCACCAGCAAAGAGGACAGCGGAGAGGGAGTCAACTCCTCCTCGATGAAAGACGTCAGATCGTCTTCAGGGTGCTCGCACCTTCGTCGATGAGCTGCCAAAAGTTTTTGGATTGGCTCAGTGCCTCATCTTCGCCGCCACCGGGCAGATTGCTGCGATAGAGGAAGTCTGCCAAGGTATTCTTATGCAGCACGCGATGGATGCGGACATCGCCGTCATTCACGGCAAAATAGATGCGGTGATCTCCGGCCCGGCAGCGGTAGAGTTTCTTTGGACCGCGCTCCAGAACTCCGAAGCGGCTGGCCAGAACCTTCTCCTCCAGATCTCCCGGCGTAATGTTCAGCGCTTCCAGGATTTGAAACTGGATTTGAGTGGGCAGGCGGGAGAGTTCCGCTGCGCTGATGTCATTGAATACGATCTGGAGCATGATCGTGCAGATTAAAGATCAATGGCCGGAGTTCAAAGGGAGAAATCAGCAATCGTGACTGGAAGGCGCGACTTTCACGGGGAGGTGCAACATGGCGCCCACCTCCTCCGCCCTGCGCAGGCACCACTGCTGGAGTTCAGGGCTGTAAACGGGGCAAGCCATGAATTCCTGGATGGTGGATTGACCCTCTTCTTCATGCTCAAAGTAGAGCGATACCATGCCGCCTCCCTTGGCTGGGAGGATGGGATGAAGGCGGATTGCCTTGAGAGATTGGCGGGGTAGTTGCCCCGCATACTCGCGGTTTTGGATGAAAACGGTGCTGTCATTGGCCGCGAGGATCATGAATACCTCAGGACCGCATTGGGAGAGCGCGGCGGTCAAAGTCGGCTCCAACTTCCGTGTGTAGCACGAGCTGGCCATGGCATAACGGGCCATGGGAGGCTGGGAAAAGACAAGATAGACAAGGTCTGTGCCGGGGATGGTTTGGGGTGCGACGAGAGGGCTCGTTGTGGGTTCTCTTGGCGAGGCATCTGCGTTTTCTTTGGCAACGCAAACTTTTTCCGCAGGCTTCTCAGGGGCAGCGAGCGGCAGGCTCTTCCGGGCGAAAAACCACCGAGCGATTACCCAAACGAAAATGACGGCGCCTGGCAGCACCCATGGGCTGCGTGGATCTTCCGTCACTTGACAGACAATCGGGTAGAAAGACAGCATGAGGCTTGAATAAAAGCCCAAATGCGGTTCTGACAAGGTCGTCTGTTCTCATGCCCACGTTACTGTCAGATAAGCACGACATCCTCACCTGCCCGATGTGTGAGGCGAGTTTCACCTGCTTCTGCAATCGGCCTGCTGCTTGCCCCTGTGTTCAGGCGAATGTCACTCGAGATGAAGCCGAGTGGATTTCTTGGCAAACGGGCGGGGAATGCGTCTGCATCGCCTGTCTGATGCGACTGAGAGAAGAAGCCCGTCAGGTTTTGACCTGAGTTCTCATCGGGTTTGCCGTTCGAAGAAAAACACGATAAACCTTGCTTACACTATGACTGTTGCGACGACGCCTCCTCAGACACCCGACCGTTGGTCTCTCGAATCCTGGTTCACAGCCTTTGGTGCGGAGGATTATCACGCTTTCAAAAGTGAGCTTGTCCGCGATGTGGAGACCATGAAAGCCCACGCCACGACCTTGGGTGAAGATGTCCAGGCAATTGCCGAGACGCTCGTTGCTTTTGAGTCGCTGGGTGATCGTCTCTGGCATCTCTCCGCTTATCTCGGTTGTCTCTCCGCCGATGATGCCGGCAATGAAGCGGTGAAGGGGGATGAAGCCTGGCTATCCACGGTGGAAGCAGAGTGCTCGAAGCTGACTTCTTCTTTGCAGTCCGCTTTAGCGGCGCTGAGTGAGGAGGGGTTTGACAAACTTCTGGTTGATCCATCTTTGAAGGGCGCTGAGCACGCAGTGCGGCGCATGCGCACTCAGGGACGGCAGCAAATGAAGTCTGAGCTGGAGGCGCTGGCGGCGGATCTGAATGTGAATGGTCTGCACGCCTGGGGGCGTCTGTATGATACCCTCACCGGGAAGATGACCTTCGACATGACTTTCCCCGATGGTCACACCGAGTCCGTGCCGATGGCACGCCGCCGGGCCTTGATGTCAGACCCGGATCGCCGTCTGCGTGAAGCGGCTTTCCATGCCGGACAGAAACCTTGGTTAGACCATGCGGATACACTGGCGGCAGGGCTCAATGGGATCGCAGGCACACGCCTCACTTTGTATGGGCGTCGGCAGATTCCCCATTTCCTCGATACCCCCTTATTCGATGGTGCCATGAGCCGCGCTTCGCTGGAGGCCATGTTGGAGGCCATTCATACAAATATCGAAATGCCACGTCGTGCCATCCGTGCGGCGGCGCGCTTACAGGGCACACCGGCTTTACATTATTTCGATCTGGAAGCTCCCCAAGTCGCAGCACCGGATGAAAAATCGCTGACCTGGGACGAAGCCTGCAGCACCGTGGAGCGTGCTTTCAGCGCTGCCTATCCGAAGCTTGGAGATTACTTTACCAGCTTGCTGAAACAGCGTTGGGTCGAGGCTCAGCCACGACCTGGAAAGCGGCCAGGGGCCTTCTGCACCGGATCCTTGCTGAAGCATGAAGAGCGCATCTACATGACCTGGCACGGTACCGTGCATGATATGGTCACCCTGGCTCATGAGGCCGGTCATGCCTGGCACTCCTGCGTGCTGCGCCCAGCGCGTTCGTTTGCCGCTAATTATCCGATGACCTTGGCTGAGACGGCGTCCAACTTCGGTGAGATGATCTTGCTCAGCGGGTTGATGAGTGATCCTGAGCTGACACCAGAAACCAAGGCCTATCTGTTGGATCAAGAGATGCTGCGCGCCCATGCCTACCTGATCAATATCCCCATGCGATATGAGTTTGAGAAGGCCTTTTACACGGAGCGTGCTGCGGGTGAGGTGTCAGTTTCCCGTTTGTGTGAACTGATGAACGCAGCGCAGGATAAACTGTATGGTGATACCCTGCTGACAGATGGCAAGGACCCGATGTTTTGGGCCTCAAAAATGCACTTCTTCATCACGGGCGTGTCTTTCTATAACTTCCCGTATGTCTTTGGCTATTTGCTGAGCCAGGCCTTGTTTGCTCAGTTCAAGGCGGAAGGTCCCTCGTTCTTACCCCGATATGAGGCGTTTCTGGCCGCGACTGGAAGGGCCACCTGCGAAGAGGTGGCGCGTGAAACCTTGGGTGCCGACCTCACCAGCCCAGACTTTTGGGCGGTGGCTTTAAAGGCGATGGAACCCACGCTGACCGCCTATGAAAAGCTGGGGTAATTCCCCAGCTTAGCGGCGGCTTCACTCGTCCGGGGTGGACTGCTGCTGATTATTCACGATCAAGCGCAGGAGCGGAAAGAGGGCATCTTCGCACTCTTTGCGCTTGAAGCGTAGCTGGCGTTTGACCAGGGGATTGCTGAACATGCGATGCGCATCACCAGCTTTGCCATCCAGGATGTCTGCCCAACTGCTGCTGGAGGCATCCAAGGCGGAGGCAAGGCTTTGGTCGAGCACGGGCATGCGCAGGATGATGTCTTGAGGCCGGGCAATCTCTTCCAGCATGTCCGAGGTCACAGGGCCGTCTTTCATGCTGACGACGATGACGGAGGGGCATTCTCCAAACACGGCCGTGCGCCATTGATTGATCGCAGGCACGGCGGCGGCCTTGGCGGTGAGCAGATGGATCGGTAGCCAATGAAGGCCTTCATCCGCACGCAAGCTTTGGATGATGTCAGGATTCAAGTCACGAGCCAGGACGTCCTGGCAGCTTGCGGGCAAGTCTGCGAGCACGAGCTTACGCTCCATGGCAGTTTCTACCAGACGGCGCATGGTATCCACGTTATCAATCGGCATGGACTCGATCTTCTCGGGGGAGATCTTCTGAAAGTCACGATTGCCGAGTGCATCACAGTCAAACATGGCGACGTCATCACGGTTTTCAAAGTTGGCGAGCTCATAGATCAAGCGCGCTACAGTGCTTTTGCCGGTGCCGCCGCTGCCTGCGGTGATTAGGATCATCTTCATAGGTTCGTGGGGTAGATTCGCCTTCGGCTGGGAGTTGAAGGCGGGGAATGGGAGATCGAGTTGAGGGAGGGGTGTTGAAGTCGGTGTCGAGGAGAGCGTCTGGCCGACAGCGCTCTTGAGAGATTTCAGAGCTTTTTTGTCTGGGGGCGGCACCCCCAGGTAGCATGAAAAGAGCCCAGGCAATGCTTTCTCTGAAGCACTTCCCATGTCATATCCTGACAAACTAAAGGTCCCATCCTGGAGTGTTTGGGAAAGACGGCCTAGCTGATCATCCAGCTTCCCGCGTAAATCGACGTAAGCCGTATCAGGGGTGGGGGCCTCCCGGAAGACGACAGGGGAGCGAGCGGTGGTGAGGCACCCCGAGCAGGACTGAAGGGCAATGGAGAACTCTGGGAAGCTATCCAAACGCGCATCCAAGAATTTTGTGTCATTCACCGTCTCGCGTTGCGAGGGGAGCTGGAGGAAGATGTGCTGAGGGTCGAGACTGAGACCTTCCTCGGGAACAAGCGCGGCCACTTCTTCCAATTGGCTCAGCAGCAGGGTGATTTCGCTGGGGTTCAGCTTATTCCGGTGCGCAAGGAACCGTGACAACCGCACCATGCTGAGATGATTGCCCGCCGGATCTTTGCGGTAGAGGGGCTCTTGATTTTCCCGCGAGACTGTCTTCGGATACCAGCGCGGATTCACAATGAGCTGAGACATCAGGTTGGTGCCCCGGATGCCGCGTGTGACATCTGCCGTGGCGACCAAAAGCACTCCTTTGAGCTGCTTGAGAGTGAGAGGGGATTTCCCCGTGTGCTGAAGTTGGCGCAGCGGCGTCAGCAAAGAAGACGGCACCCCGACAGCGACGGAGTTATCGATTGCCGGGTTCATGCTGCCATTCAGCAAGAATCCACAGAGCTTGAGCAACTGAGAAGGAAGATCCACTCCGCGCTTGGACGATGTGCCTTGGGCGAAGCGATCAACAAATAAGTGCAGGAACTCTTGCTGCCACAAGCCTAGCTGGCACATCAGAGGATCGATACGCTCAGCGGCCTCAGGCATCCAAGACTCCAGGGCCTCCAATTCCGCTGCCAATCTCCAAATGAGCACGCAGGCGATGCTGACGGGGAGCGGCCCTACTCTCTGACAATACTCAGGGAGAGATTCACCGGGTGAGGTTCCCAGCATGGTCTTGATCTGTCCCCACTCGTTGCGACGGTAGTCCAAGACGCGGGGGAGAGAAGGAAAGTAGCCTCCCAAAATCCCCGTCATCCATTCGGCTTCACGTCTTTCGAAGGTCTGCTTGATGAGCCAAGGTCCATCGGGCGCGAAGAACTCTTCGACTCTGGCTTTAAAGCCGGAGTCTGGGAATAGAGGCCGTGTGGCAGGAGCTGGGGGCACGATCTCAGATCGTGTTCGGAACATAGACGGGAGGAGGTGATTGAGGAATGTCAGGAAGGATTTAGATCGTGCAATAAGCAGAAGTCATGCAATGACACAAAAGACTATTCCCTGACGAGTACTTTCTGTGACAAAAGCCACAAGAATCTCATGACCCGTTGTCAGATTTTAGGAAGAATTACGGGGTTCGGGTTCAAGCTTCGCGAGTCTTTGGTAAAAGCAGCCAAGCCAGACCTATGCCAAGTCAGGACCACTCTTGGGATCAGGATTTTTTGGATGGAAACTTTTGGGCAAGGAGTGAAGCGGCGTGGCTCTCGACTTCTTTCAAAGTGTTCTCTCCAGCGCGGTTTTTGAGCTCCGTCGGGTCGTTGGCATGGTCATAAAGTTCCCGCGCGATGACTTCGCCTGTGTTCCAATCGCGCCATTCCGTATAGCGCACGTGGCCTGTGCGGACGCTGTAGCCCATGGCTTTGGGCTTCTTGTCAGGTTCACGGTCGAAGTAAGCGGGGCGTGGATGCTGAGTGAAAGCTGCGGGTTTGACCGAGGCAGAGGTGTCTTCCAGCACCTTCACCAGACTATCCCCTTCCAGGCCTTCAGGGCGAGGCAGGCCACACATCTCGACCAAGGTGGGAAACAGATCCACCAGCTCAGCGAGGGACTCGGTGCGGGTTCCTGCATTTTTGCCATCCGCACGAGCGATCATGAAGGGGACGCGGGCATCATAATCGAAGTTGGAGGTTTTCCCCCAGAGCGTGTGTTCGCCGAGATGATAGCCATGATCGCCGATGAAGGTGATGATGGTATCCTGTGCGACTCCGCTTTGCTCCAAGGCATCCAATACTTTGCCTAACTGAGCGTCCAAGTAGCTGATGTTGGCAAAGTAGCCGTGCCTCATCTCCGCGGCTTGGGCGGCCGTGGGTTGTTTTTGTTCCGCCACAGGTCCGAGAATCTCGGTGCTTTGATGGAAGGCCAACTCAGGTGCACCTTCCGGGCGATTGGAATTCAAGGGTGGCAATTTCGCGCGATCATAGAGATCCCAATACTTCTTGGGTGCATTGAAGGGCGCATGAGGTTTCCAGAAACCCACGGCCAGGAAGAAAGGTTGATCTTTGACCTCCGCTAGCATCTTCACCGCTTCAGCGGCCACCCGCCCATCGTAGTAGGCTTCATCAGGCACGTCGCGGCATTCGCAGAGAGGCACATCGCCATAGTTCCGCAGGCTGGGTTCGGTGATCTGGTTTGGGGGCAGTTCACCAGTGACTTGCGGAGTGTCGGCCCCATGATTGGCATAGTGCAGAAACTCATCGGCACTCCATGAGCGTCGGTCGCCTTTCTCGGTGGTATGCCAGTTGTGAAAGATCTTACCCACACAGCGGGTGATGTAGCCATGGTCCTTGAACCACAAAGGTAGAGTGGTGACTTCAGGATTCAACTCGCGGAAATGGGTGCCGTTATTCCAGAGACGGAGGGTATCGGGCCGCCGACCGGTGAGCAGGGAGGAGCGAGAGGGATTGCACACGGCCTGCTGGCAGTAGGCACGCTGAAACTGCACACTCTTTTTAGCCAAGCGATCCAGATTCGGCGTGATGGCAGGGGATCCATAGCTGGCCAATTCAGGACGGAAATCATCCGTCATGATGAAGAGCACGTTAGGGCCGGCGGCTTGGAGAGAGAGGGCAGATGTCAGGAGGAGAAACCAAAGACGCATGATTCAGCAAACGTGGCTGAATCATGCACCTTACGCACGGTTTTACTGAGCCGCCTCTTCGACGCTGATGCAGGAGCAGATCAGGTTTCTATCTCCATACACATTGTCCACGCGTGCGACCGGCGGCCAGTATTTGCCGTCCTTGACCCAAGTCAGAGGGAAGGCGGCTTTTTCTCGTGTATAAGAGTGGGGCCATTCATTCTTCATCACGAACACCGCCGTATGAGGAGCGGCCTTCAAAGGGTTGTCCGTGGCTGAAATGCGGCCGCTTTCGATCTCTTCGATTTCGGCATGGATGCACTGCATGGCACTGCAAAAGCGCTCCAGCTCCGCGAGGCTCTCGCTCTCGGTCGGTTCAATCATCAGGGTGCCTCCCACGGGCCAGCTCATGGTCGGTGCATGGTAACCGAAATCCATCAGTCGCTTGGCCACATCTTCCACGGTGACCTGATGGAAATGACGGAAGTCGAGGATGCACTCATGAGCCACAAGTCCGTTGACACCTTTATAAAGGGTCGGGAAGCACGAGGCCAGTTTCTTGGCGACGTAGTTGGCATTGAGGATGGCGTATTTCGTCGCTTGCTCAAGCTGGGGCCCCATCATGGCGATATACATCCAGGAGATGGTGCAGATGCTGGCGCTGCCCCAAGGCGCGGAACACACGGCTCCTTCGTGAAACTCGAGCATTTCATGCCCTGGAAGATAGGGCTTCAAATGAGCGGCGACACAAATCGGTCCCACGCCTGGACCTCCGCCACCATGAGGAATGCAGAAGGTCTTGTGCAGGTTCAGATGGCAGACATCGGCACCGATTTTGCCCGGCGAAGTCAGCCCCACCTGAGCATTCATATTGGCACCATCCATGTAAACCTGTCCGCCCTGCTCATGCACGAGACGGCAGATCTCGACGATGCTTTCCTCAAAGACCCCGTGCGTGGACGGATAGGTCACCATCAGAGCCGCGACTTTGTCGGCGTGCGCAGCTAGCTTCGCTTTCAGGTCAGCGAGGGAGATGTTGCCCTGGTCATCACAGGCCACAGGCACCACCTTGAAGGCGCACATCACGGCGCTGGCAGGGTTGGTGCCGTGGGCACTGGTTGGGATTAGGCAAACGTCACGATGCCCCTGACCTTGGGCTTCATGGAAACGTTTGATGGCCAGCAGGCCCGCGTATTCCCCTTGGGAACCTGCGTTCGGTTGCAGAGAGGTGGCATCGAAGCCGGTGCATTCAGCTAACCAATTTTCCAACTCCGTGAACATGGCACGATAGCCTTCGCTCTGATCGTGAGGCACGAAGGGATGCAAGCCGCCGACCTCAGGCCAACTGAGTGGCATCATTTCCGCAGCGGCATTCAGCTTCATCGTGCAGGAGCCCAGCGGGATCATACTCCGATTCAGCGCGATGTCCTTGCTCTCCAAGCGATGCAGGTAACGCATCATCTCGGTTTCGGAGTGATAGCGATTGAAGACCGGATGGGTGAGGAAGTTAGATTGGCGATGAAAGGTGGCGGAGCAGTTCAGCTCAGCATCGTTGGCCAGAGTGAGTGGGTGCTGAGCTTTACTGATGCCGAAGGCTTTTAAGACACTGTTCAGGTCCTCTTCACGCACACGTTCATCCAGAGCCACGCCCACATGATGAGCATCCACCTTGCGGAGGTTGATGCCAAAGAGCACGGCTGTTTTCAGCACCTCGTGGGCGCTGTGCACCTTGACCGTCAGCGTATCGAAGAAATCATCGCTGACGATTTCCTGACCGGCCAACATCAGCTCACGCGCTAGCCACACCGCAGCGCCGTGCGTGCGGCGGGCGATCTTTTTCAGCCCTTCAGGGCCGTGATAAACCGCATACATGGAGGCCATGACAGCGAGAAGCACCTGGGCTGTGCAGATGTTGCTGGTGGCCTTTTCACGCCGGATGTGCTGCTCACGAGTTTGCAGAGACAGGCGATAGGCGGGATTCCCGGCGGCATCCTTTGACACACCGATCAAGCGACCCGGCATGCGGCGCTTCAGGGCATCCTTCACCGCCATGAAAGCAGCATGGGGGCCGCCAAAACCGAGGGGCACACCGAAGCGCTGGCTATTCCCCACACAGATATCCGCACCGAATTCCCCCGGCGGACGAAGCACGGTCAGGGCGAGAAGATCGGCGGAGACCACAAACAAGGCTCCTGCCTTATGAACGCGGGCAGCGAGGTCCTCGAAATCTTGAATGACCCCACGAGTGTCTGGATACTGAACCAGAACAGCCGCGATTCCATCACTGTCTTCCGATGTCCAAGACGCGATATCCACGACCTGAACGAGGATGCCTAGGGCCTGCATGCGCGTGCGCACCACGGCGATGTTATGTGGATGGCACTGATCGGAAACCACGACGGACTTCGCGCCGTTTTTTTGCGCCACGGCCAGGGTCAATGCCTCTGCACACGCCGTTCCTTCATCCAGGAGCGATGCACCGGCGACATCCAGCCCGGTGAGATCGGTGATCATGGTCTGGAAGTTGATCAGGGCTTCCAGGCGGCCTTGGCTGATCTCAGGCTGATAAGGCGTGTAGGCGGTATACCAGCCGGGGTTTTCCAGGATATTCCGCTGGATGACCGGAGGCGTGAAAGTGTCGTGATAACCCAGGCCGATGAAGGAACGCACGGCCTTGTTGCGACTCATGAGCTGTTTCAGACGCCGCAGTGCATCCTCTTCACTCAGAGCTGGGGGAAGATTCAGCGGCGTGCGCTGGCGGATGGTTTCGGGCACCACTTGATCCACGAGGGCATCCAAGGAGGTGTAACCGAGCGTTTGAAGCATGGCGGCCGTGTCGGCAGCCGAAGGTCCAATATGACGGGAGGAGAAGGACGTGGGCATTCGCACCCGCAGTGGAGCCGATAATTCGCCGGATGCAACTCAAGGCGGTGATTTCAAAGCATACAAATCTGTCAAGGTGTGCAGGCGTGCATGTAGGGAGAACAAACATTGGTTGAGTGGCTGTTCGAAACCGAATTATCCCACGGAACGGCGGAGCAGATTGGCGGTGATGCGCTGCACTCGGGCATCAGGGCCGTGGGGGCGGGTGTAGTGGCTCCAGGGGATGATGTGCCCGGGAGGTGAACTCAGGCCTTGGCTCCAGAAAATGGTGCTGGCATTGAAGACGATGTTCTTTTTGGGGCCTTCGAAGATCGTCGCGGCATATCGCCCCAGGCGGGTGCCACCCGCCCAGACGTTGCCTGCGGCGATGACTTCCAGCCCGACTCGATCCAGATCGGGGTCGCCATGAAATTCCCATCCGACCAGTCCAGGAATGTAATCTCCCTTTTTCATACCCGTGCCTTCAAAGAGCCAATGCTCAGGGCGGGTGCAGGTCCAATCGCCACCGCCATTGAAGGGCACGACGGTGCGAGCTCCGATGATGTCTCGTTCATCAGGGCCGGGGTTTTCAAACGGGCCGAGCACCTTGGCATAAGCTTCCTTTTCCTCCTCGCGGAATTCACCGTAGCAGGTTTCGCGGGTCAGTCGGCGGTTGGCTTCGCCTTGGGCATTCGCGGAAAACGGGGTGACCATGTAGACGTCATTGGCAGAGAGCCACAGGATATTCAGCCCCTCTTGAATCGCCTGCTTGACGTTCTGATACTGGCGGAGGTCCCAGTATTCATCATGACCAATGCTGATCAGTGTTTTGCTGCGCTGTAAGTTAGACAGCTCCAGGTTATCCACATTGGAACCGTAGGTCACATCGTAACCTTCTTTTTCTAACCAATAGCATAGTGGATACTCCCACAGGAGAAACTCACCGCTGCCCATGCTCAGGGGATGATCCAGGATCTGCACATATTTGCCGTAGGGGCGATCAAAGCTCACGCTGACACCGGGGGCATGAGCGGCGCGGGGATCGGTGTAGAGAGATTCATTGACGGGCCAGCGGTTGTAAGCCTGCCACGTGTTGTCGCTGCATTGAAAGAGGACATCGGCACGGCGATCATCTTTGACGATGAAGATGATGTAGTTCTGCCAATAAGGTTCATCGGCACTTGCGGCGAGGGTCGAGAGGCGCCCAAGATACACCCCGCTGAGCCAGTCTTCGGGAATGGTGAGGGAAGTGCTGGCCGTCCATTGGCATTCACGCAGCCGTTGCTCGCCTATTTCAGGAGTGGGCTGAGTTTGGCCTTCGAAGGGGCCCAGGGTGGTCATCAACCGAGACCCGACGCCGTCGTAATAACCCATGCGGAAGATCTCAATCTGAAAGCGCGCGATTGGATTCGTGCTGACGAAAATATCCAGCTTCTCGCCCGCTTTCACCGATTGTCGGGAACAGTAACCTTCGATGACCGAACTCCGGTAGGACTTGGCGCTGTCCGGCTTCATGCGGGTGAGCTGAAAGCTGGCACCCGGTTGGGAATTCTCCGTCTGGATCGCGTTCAGCGATGCGGTTGCCGCATTCGCAGGGAGAGAGCTGCCGATGTAAGCCCCGAGGGCCGCTGCGCTGCCGGATTTGAAAAAGTCACGCCGATCCATCCCTCAGATACGGGATGGGGAAGCGGACTCTTCGAGCAATGATGAAAGTAAGTGCGGGTGCGCTTACTTAGCCTTCGGCATGGCCTGGATCAGCAGATTGAAAAACTCGTTTTCATCGGGGGTCATGCCATCGCGGGCAAGGAGGTCTTTCACCACACCGAGCACCTCGGCCTGCGCGGTCTTGGAAGTAAAGCTGGAGGCGCGTTCGGTGAGGTAATCCATCACCATGTCATCGCTCTCCGCCACTTCGCGGGCACGGGCGAAGGATTCTTCGATGAATAGGCTCTTTGGATATTCGGACTTCCAGCCCTTGGCCACAAAGGCAGACTGGATCAGATCCTCCTCCACCAGCGAGATATGCGCATCGGCATAGATCGAGAGGGAGAGAATGTCGAACAGAGCTTCGCGTTGGGGCTGAGTCATAAGGCGGCCCACCTTGGCAACAAGTGAGGGTTGTTCAAGCAGCTTGATGTCAAGGGGGGCACTTTCATGGCTTAGATGGCGCGATTGACGGCGCTGACCACGGCCTTGATGGAGGCCAGTTCGATGTTGGTATCTACACCTGCGCCCCAGACGGTCTTGCCTGTGGCCAGTTTGATCAGGATGTAGGAGATGGCGCTGGCCTCGGAACCTGCCTCCAGGCTTTGCTCTCGGTAAGTCACCACCTCGAACGGCTGGGCACCGCCATCTTTGATCAGTCCCTGCACGAAGGCGGCGATCGGGCCATTGCCCGTGCCGGTGATGCCGATTTCGCTGCCGTTTTTCACCATGCTGCTGCGGCAGGTGAAGACACCGTCCACGCCATCGGCATGGAAGTGATGCAGAGAAAAAGGCGTATTGCGCTCAATGTATTCTTTCCAGAACATATCGCGCAGTTCAGCTGCCGTGACTTCACGACCCAGCTTATCGACCAAGTCATTGGCGATGGGGCCGAATTCACGCTGCATGTCCTTGGGCAATTCGATGCCAAACTCGCTTTCCAACAGGTAGGCCACACCCCCCTTACCGCTCTGGCTATTCACGCGGATCACCTCGCGATATTCACGACCGATGTCCTCGGGGTCGATGGTCAGATAAGGCACATCCCAGATGGATTTGTGTTCCTCGTAGCCGGACAGGCCCTTCTTGATCGCATCCTGGTGGCTACCGCTGAAGGCGGTGAAGACCAACTCGCCTGCATAAGGCTGACGCGGAGGCACGGTCATGCCCGTGGTGCGCTCATACATGTGGATCAGGCTGCCCATGTTGCTGAAATCCAGCTCGGGGGCTATGCCGTGCATATACAGGTTCATCGCCACCTGGACGATGTCCAGATTGCCAGTGCGCTCGCCGTTGCCAAACAGGGTGCCCTCCACACGATCCGCTCCTGCCAGTAAGCCCAGCTCGGTCGCTGCCGTGCCCGTGCCACGGTCATTGTGTGTGTGAAGGCTGATGATCAGGCTCTCGCGGTTTTTGATGTTCGTGCAGATCCATTCGATCTGGTCGGCATACACATTCGGCATGGCCACCTCCACCGTGTCCGGCAGGTTCAGGATCATCTTCTTCTCCGGCGTCGGCTGCCACACATCCATCACCGCTTCGCTGATCTCCTTGGCAAATTCGACCTCGGTGGCGCTGAAGCTCTCAGGGGAATATTGCAAAGTCACCTGCGTGCCCGTGGATTCCAGGCGATGCAGGCGATCCTTGATCATCTGCGCGCCTTTCACGGCGATGGCGATGATCTCCTCCTTGGTCTTGCCAAACACATACTTCCGCTGGGCGGGCGAGGTGGAGTTATACATGTGGATGACCACCTTCTTGGCCCCCAGCAGGGACTCGACAGTCTTCTCGATCAGGTCCTCGCGCGCCTGCACCAGACACTGGATCGTCACATCCTCCGGGATGCGCTTTTCCTCGATCAGGCGGCGATTGAAATTGAACTCGGTGTTGGAGGCGGAGGGGAAACCGACCTCGATTTCCTTAAACCCGCACTTCACCAGGGCATCGAACATCTCCAGCTTTTGGGAGACGTTCATCGGCACCGCCAGGGCTTGGTTACCATCGCGCAGGTCCACACTGCACCAGATGGGGGCCTTGGAGAGATGGCGGGACGGCCATTGGCGGTTCGGCAAGGTGATCAGCGGGAACGGCTGATATTTGGAGGACGGATTCTTCAACATGACAAAACGGAATGAGACAGACTTAACAAGATTGGCGGGCTTTGCAGGAGGGATTTTCCTGAAATTGACCGTGAGGGGCTGCCGTGACGTGACGGCAAGAGGGCATGGCGAGGAAACACGGGCCGCCTACCCTAGCGTAAGTCGCAGGGGAAGGGAAAGGAGAGCCTGAGCCAGAAAGGTCACATGAAGGGTATAAGCGCGCGCGCCTGAAAAAGCACGCACTTTTTTGAGAAGTGAAACCTCACCTTGCCAAACGCTCCAGATCCGCCTAACATCGCCATCTGCTGAATTCAGCACGGAAGGGTGGCTGAGTGGTCTAAAGTATCTGACTCGAAATCAGACGTGGGGTCAAACTCACCGTGGGTTCGAATCCCACCCCTTCCGCCATACTCTTTATAAGGCGTTCTAAATCAGTTAAATCGTTCATTTTCAATGGCTCAGAAGAAGCGGGTGGTACACAAACCTGTTCCACAAGAAGCCAAGAACGATATGTCCAAAGCCCCCCACGTGTTCCTGCGCGGAAACGTCTATTACGTCAGAAAAAGGGTTCCTACAGAGCTTGTCCCAATTCTGAATGCCTGCGAAATCAAGGTTTCGCTCAAAACCTCGGATCGCAAAAAAGCGATGGGCGAAGCCAACTATGCGAATGCTCAACTCCAAGTGAGGTTTGATGAAGCTCGGAAAATGCTGGTGAAAAGGGAAGCTCTCCGTCCTACTCCAGTGAAGGAGTTGGCTGAAGGCGAGATTCATCGGATTGTGGCTAGCTACTTCATCGCGGAAGAGAAGCGACATGAGACATGGTGGGTGACTGAGGGACAGAAGTGGCCGCAAGAGGATCTGGAAACTGCATGGGACAACCTCACTGGCGATATTTCCCATTACCAGACTGTGCGCGAGAAGTCTGGAAACGGTTTTGGCACCCCGGCCTTCGATACCTCAGGAATGGCAAAATTGTGCCTAGAAGAAGCGGGCATCGAATTGCCGCCTGATTCTCCCTCGTTTGCAAAACTTGGTGAACTTCTGCGACGGGCTTTGGTGGAAACGACAGCAAGGCAGATTGATCGTCTGCGCCCGTATGTTAGGGGCGGCGATGTCCGTCCTCGTGGCGACGCATTTTTCGATACACTCAATGCCTTGTCTCCCCTGCCTGGAAAAAGGCACACCCTAGGAGATTTGCTGGAACAGTTCCAAAAACATCACGCGGATAATAGCTCAGAAGGCACCCAGCGGACATACAACATCCCGATACGTTTGCTCACGCAACACTTCGGGACACAGCATCCTTTGGCGGCTATTGGTCCGCAACAAATTGGCGATCTTTTGGATTTGCTGAAGAAGGTCCCCTGTAATGCCCAGCAACGTTATCCTGATATGTCCCTACAAGAGGCTATCGAGGCGGCCAACAAGAGGGGAGATACTGATCGGCTGGGGACAAAGACGTTAATCAACTATCATAGAAACATCTCTGCCATTTTCAATTTTGGGAAGGCGGTAAAGCTATTGGAAGACAATCCGGTCAATTCAATAATTAATAAAAATAAGGTCAAGGGTAAGCCTGCTCGGCGCGTGCCTTTCGAGATTGGAGAACTTCAAAAGCTGTTTAATGCGCCGCTTTATAGGGGTTGTGTGGACGATGAAAGAAACTATGCCAAGCCTGGGGAATCCGTGACGCGCCGAGGCCGTTTCTGGGTCCCTTTGCTCGCGTTATACCACGGGTTCCGATGCAATGAAACTTGTCAGCTATACACGGAGGACGTTCTACTGAAAGACGATGTATGGTGCATTTGGATCAGCGAAAGCACGGATAAAAACGAGGATGAAGTAACGGACAAAAAGATCAAAAATCAATCCAGCGAACGACTGGTGCCAATTCACAAGACCGTGCTTGATCTGGGATTTTTAGATTATGTTACCGAACGCCGGAATGACGCATCACAGAGGAATCTGTTTCCAGAGCTCCGGGTGGATAAGAAAGGATATCGATCCAATCTGTTTTCCAAATGGTTTGGGCGCTTTAAGGGCAAGTATATCCCAACCAGCAAGGCAACTTTCCATGGGTTCCGTCATACTTGGAGAACTCAGTTGACCCGTTTTGATATCAGCATCGAAGATGTTGAGCAACTGGGAGGCTGGACTTCGGAAAGACGCAGCTCAGAAAGAATCTACTCGCATGGAAAAACACTCCCTGCGATCAAGGCTGTTCTGGACCGTGTAGAATATCCAGGTCTGGATTTGGGCCATCTCGCTCCTCAGGCTGCGATTAAACAGCCATCAATGACTCATCCGAGGCGTTTCCGTCCCAGTGCCTGAGCTGTTTGTGCAGCAATGCTGCACAGATTTTGAGGAGCTTTGCGGAAAGGGAGATTATCCTTGAACAGAACCCACGCTTTGCCATTGTGGTAGCGTGTTCGCCATAGCGGGCACCAGGGCGTAGAAACTCTGATCCGAAAGCGGAAGGCGATGACCGAAATGCATCGCCGCTCAACCGACATAAACGTCGGGCGGGCGGCTGGCATACAACAGGGCGCGGGCTAAGGCTCGCGCCTAAAACCCGTCGCGCTCGTCTTTCGGCGAGTTTCTAACCGACCCGGCACCTTGCTGGGCGGATATGCGCTCTGAATCTCAACTCAGACGCACATGAACCAACCGCCATCCCTCCCTAGCCCTGTCCCTCAGCCAACTCTTTCAGAAACTGAAAAACGCCCCTGGTGGGACCGTGGACGGGTTGTCTTGCCGCTCCTTGTGGTGACCTTACCATTTCTCTTTGTGCTGTGGCCTCTGGGTCTTTTTCCATTGTGGGCGGGAAAGCGGTTCTCCAAAAATTGGAAGATTGTTCTCAGCACCCCTCACATGGGTGTGATTTTGCTGATGATCGTAGGAATGCTCGCCCCAAAACGCTCTGGTAGTTACGCAAGCCCCTCCTATTCGGCTTCTGAATCCGCCACGCCGTTAGAAAAGGTCCGTGCTCAGGTTGAGCGAATTGCAAAGAAGAAACTGGGTAGATCGTTAGTAGCAGCGGAGGTCTTCGAAACCGCTCGTGGTCAAGAAGAAGGGCTCTACAATGTCAATATCCGTTTCAACGGCGACAGGACGTGGCCAACAAGAATTTCGTTGGAGCGCAGCATGAAGGATGTTTATGAGGGCTTGTATGAGGCAAAATTAGACATTCGGGATGTCTATTGTTTTGCTTCGGCGGACATGGTTGATAAGTATGGACAAAAAGCATTGGTTGTAGTTTACAAGACTTCGCTAAGCAGGGCGGAAGCGGAGAAAGTAAATTGGGCAAGCAAGGACGGCTTGGACTTTAGTCGTATTTGGGAGACTCACTTTCTACACCAAGCCTTTGAAGATTAGATTAGGAAACCGAATGCTTGGAATCGTGGTCGGCTAAGTATAGGCCATTGATGGGCTAACTAATTAATCGGCAACACATCGCATAGTCATGTGACTGCCAGGTGAGCTTCCTTCAATCAAAGCAAAGGGCTATGTAGCCTCGCTCTGGCACCCTCAAGCGGCCCAAATCCTGCTTGAGGGTGGTATGACTGCTTTAGGGGATAAGGCGGTTTAAAAGAAGCCTAAGACTTCATCGCGGTTGACCATTATAGTCCTTGAACTACAATATTTTGTGGCTTGCGCATGAGGGCTATTGCAGGACAAATCCTTCGTGAGTTGTGCAGCAAGCTGCACAAAAAAAGGGGCGATCATTCTCTCTATAAGAAAGCCCAACCTCGTCAAAAACAGATGAAAAGTGATAATGGCATGTGATAAACATCCATGCTTCCATATTTTTCCCTCGACCAGACGGTCGTTGCAGAGACAGCTCGCCAAGATCGTATCCTATTCACAATGAATTTGGGCAAGCTGGAGGGAAGCACTCACCAGATTGATCGATTTAGAAAAGCGCTCCATCCCGTGCCAGCAGACGGATTCCCCGAAACGCTGCCGTCTCACGGTTGCATTTTTAACAGGCCTGAACAGCCGGGGGCTTATCGAGCGCCGCAGCTCATTAGATCAATAAGGGATGCTTACGGCATTCATGATGAGCCTCCATTATTCGCTGGTGAGTTGAAGTATGGCCAATATTATCGACCAAGCATGGATGATCCGACTCGGTCTAAGCTTCGCTTGAGCTTGAACTGCAATCCGACTCGTTATGCTCGGTTTTGTCCCCCTAGCCTAAATGTAAGCCTTTTCGCTCGCGAGCCCTTTGGCAATAAGGCTGAGCCCGCTTGGGATGGAGAGTCCTCACTTGATTTTAATGACAATTGGCTTCCTAAGGGGACGCACACTGACTACTACAATCCTGAGCGCTGGAAGCGAAATGTTTTCACTTACCTTAGCCAGGTAAAGTCTGCGATTCAGCAGGACATCAGCACCGCTAATTTGCTGGCCGGAACGAGCTTATCACAAGGAGAAGATCCACTGTTTGTCTTTCATTTAATCGAAACTTATTGGGAGTTTGAATCGGCGAATCCCATAGGTTTGGTGCATACGTTCAAGCTGATGTTGAAAGAATTTGGCTTCAGTGGCCGTGAAACGGCATACGAGAAGAACTGTCTTGTGCTAAAGTTTAATGTTGGGAGCGGGGTCATCCTTTGCATATATGCCAAAACGGATCGTCGAGTCAGGTTTGAAGTGCGTCATCAGCTTTCTTCGAGAGCTAGGCCTAGCGGAATTATGAAGCGGACCTGTAAAACGCTCGCTGGCGCAATGAAGATCATTATGGGATGCCGAGCAGATGCCGTTACTTTAGTTAATAATGCTCTGCAAACCATACGAAGTAAGCAGTCGGTCTCCTCGTCCCACATTAATGAGACGCTTTTAATCGTCAAAATAGGCAGGATCGTAAAAAATGACAATCTGGCGGTGATGTTCGTGGAGTTGCTGAGATCAAGAGGTGCTATTTGTCCAAATAACAGCGTTCCTACACTCCACAAGGCTCTGAGAGGATTACAGCGTCACGGCATCATGAAGTGGTGTCAGATTAACAAGCATTACATTCTAACAGATGAATACGCATACGCTGGCCAACAGTTAGCTAGTAGAGCTGTTCCTATGTTCGTGCCTCCTGAGATGCAAATGCCACCCGTCCGTCCTGCCTCCTCCTATCCCAGACGCAATCGCCAGCCAACCGAACCCCAACCGGAAGCTCCCGCGACTGATACAAATCGAGAACCGTCATCGCCCGCCAAAGTGAGGCGTTCACGAGACGCTATTAGCAGGCTTCTTTGGGACTGATAGATTAGACGCTAAATACAGCTTCCCTAATTTATGCCGAATCCTGCGGAAGGTATGATTTATGTATTCAAATAATCATTGTTCAACTTTTTGTATTGTTGCCCCTTCATGGAAATGGTGAAAGTGTAAAATAATGTGTGTTCGATAATTCATTTGTTTATTTGAATACATCGTCTCATGTGGAACAAATGGAAGCATCTACCGTCCCTGTTCCCGTAGCTATTCTAGTCCGTGTTTCGACTGCTAAGCAAGAAACGACACGCCAAATCACCGAGTTGAAAAGTTTGGCGGATTTGAAGGGTTGGCAAGTAATCGCTGTGTGTGAAGAGGCGGGTGTTTCAGGCCGTGCGAATGAGCACGAACGTCACGGCCTTCATGAGATAGAAGAACTCGCCTGTGCTGGAAAAATCAAAAAAGTCCTCGTTCATGAGGTCTCCCGCCTCGCCCGCAGGAACTCATTGGTTCACAAGTTCGTGGAGACGATGGAAGAGCTTGGAGTCTCCCTATACTGGCATGCCCAAGGAGTTGAAACACTCATGAGCAATGGCAAGCGCAACCCCGCCGCAGCCATCATGCTTGCCCTTTTGGCGGAAATGGCCCGGAACGAAGTTGAGACCCTTTCCACTCGGATTAAATCGGGATTGGCGGAAGCACGCCGGAAGGGGCGGAGGTTGGGGCGACCTCCTGGAAGTGGTCTTGAGCGTTCTAAACTGCTTGCCAAGCATCGCGACATTATCCGCCTTGTGAAAGCGGGTCAGTCCGTGCGCAATGCGGCCAAGATTTCCGGCAAGGGAGTGAGCACTGTACAGCGCATCATTGCAGCCTTAGCGGCTTGAGATTCATCATGCTTTTTTTCAATTTTGATAATAGCTAACTCGGACGTCCGTAGTTTTAGCCTCGCGAGTGCGACATGTCAGGGTTTTTTTATTGCGCTTCCTACGCATCGCCCCATCATTACCTAATGGCTACAACTATTCGCCTGCGCTCTGTTCGGACTCTTGCCGCATTAGAACCATTGCTTGCCCAAGGAGCTAAATTCCGATTTGCAATCCCAGTTGCCGATATTGAAGATGCCATAAAGCAGAATGTGGGGCTGCCTGAGCCTCTGAAACCTGGGATGTTTTTCTTCCGGGTATCTGCGGTTCAAAGTCAGACACCAACGCAAATGGTCGGATTGTTGTAAGGAAGGATCTTCCAATGGAGCTGGTACCGCGTGCCATTTACCGAACATGGAACGATTGGCATGGTCAGCCGCACTCAGGGTTACAATTTCGTCATTATCCCCGCTACCCAAGACAGAATGTTCCTCCGCAAGAAGAATACTTCTTCACGCTCCTAATCGATGGCAAGCTCTGTGTATGCAGTGACCTACTGACATATGGAGGGACTGAAGACGAGCGAATTATGTGGTGCTTTAACTTGTTCCTCGAATGCTTTGGGCAATGTTTTTGCGTAGGTGAAGACAATAAGGGAATCGAAAAGCCGCGTTTTAAACGGTTCAATTGGGAACTTCTTCCGAAAGGAGATTATCCGTGGGAAAAGCTTTCGAAGATCATCACTCAACGGCTTGAGAAACGAGCGAAACCAGAAGAACTCGAAGTCACTTTAGAGCGCCTTAGATACTTGAGGGAACTCGGTTCTTCGGATGTTGGGTTTGGACGTGGTGGTTTCGATGGGTATATTGTGCTGGAATACGAGAGGGCGGGCCTTTGGGTATTGGAGTCTTCGTATTTAGATAATGCCACTTATGTTTTTGACAGCGACTGGGACCTGTTCAGCAGCCTAACAAAAAATGAAATTCTTTCCGGAAAACTCTGTATGCGTCGAGTTATTCACGATAAAAAATGGAAATCCACAATGAGGTCCTTAGTAGCACCTCCGAGTAGATCATCATTCTGGTGAGCGATATAAGGATGGCCTTGAATTGGCTACGAGTCGCTAATCCGTGCAGCATGCTGCACAGCAAATTTGTTCCTGGGCTGAGGTTGCCGATTCATGTAGTGCTTCAGAAAGTTTGAGTAGTTCCGTTTTTTTCGCGATCGTTCTGCGTCATGTTAGCGACGTCGTTACAGCACCTTAGGTATATGACCGCTCATCGAGATCGGGTGGAAAATCAACTTGTATAATAATATCTGCGCATATCTCAGCAGGGAAAATGCATGGGTAAGCATGTGATTTCATCATGGACAAAATTGGAGACAGAATCTCTCCGATTTTTGCCGAGTAGCATACCCAGTCGACTGGCTACTTCGCTTTGCTTTGCGGTTTGAGAAGTAGGCGACAAGCCAATCGCGTCTCACCGTATCGTACAGCAAATGTGTCTGATACTTCGAACCATCCACCACTATGCGCTGCGCCGTGATTAGCCCCCATACATGAGCATTCGCACTCGAACCCGTGTGCATTCATGCAAGCTGGAGCACACACTTCCTTTTCGCGATACGGCTGAATAATGTAGAGGTGCCCAAATCGTTCCAGAATCATCGCAACAAGTTCGTTGAAACGCGAATGAGGAAGCTCCCAATACTTTTGTTTTGGCTCCCATTCCGGTTCCTTTTTGCGAGCACCGTTTTTAAGCCATTCGCGATTCTCCGACGAAAAAGGAATCCGGAGCCGGACGGCCTGAGAACCGCCGCGACGGAGAACAACTGGTACCGCCCCATTGTTCCATACGACTTTTGCCTCTTTTTCGTCTGGTCTCATTCAAGGGGGGTCACATCAGTTGCTTGAAGTTCACAATTTGGTGAATTTGTTCCATCACTTTCCTTTGCCTCCTCCTTCCTTTTCCTTCTAGACTTAGCTCGTTGACCTTGTCCCGTCACAAGGAGAGGTTTCCAATTGTGAGGAGCACCTGCCATTTCGAATTCCGCCTCTACTTGAGCTTGTGTCATATATGGATCCGTCATATAAAAAACTGCAAAGAAAGTCGTCCAGTCTGCTGAACCATTATAGCCCATAATGTCCTCATAGACTCCCCCTATCGCTGTCTTCAGTTCATCGGCTGAATCACAGAATTTATATTCCACTGCGGTCTTCAAACTCTTGATGCCAATATCCGGCTTGTAGGTTTTTGATACTTTGGAAATTGGTATTTCTCGAACGGTGTCGGGGTAGTAATGAATCAATAGTTCATACATCTTGACGCGGATCTCTTTTTCATTAGAAGGCTCAATCTTACTATGAAGTATGAGCGTGGGAGTTCCCAATAGAATGCGTTGCAATTTTGTTATCTCGATTGCTAATCCAAGTCCAGGAGTTCCAACCTCTTCATATAAAAGCGAAGCAAGTCCATCGACATATTGACTCAGCCGACTTGTTGCAGGACAAGTAAGTCCTTCAGCCCAATAAGGCATATCGACACCTTTCAAATTCCAGGTCTTGAAATCTTCACGCAAATCATTCAAGACCTCCATTGCTCCGACGTGAGTGAGAGCTATACAGAGTTTTATGTATATACCACGATTTAAAAACTCAAGGTAATGATAATTTGCGTCAGCGACCGGGTTTTCTCCATTTTCATCTTGATAGGGTGTGGCGTACTCAATCTCTGAAACGACATCCCATGCTTTTTTGATGTCTTTATTTAAAGCGACTACCATTGATGTGAGTTCCTTTTGCATGAGATTCTATCGAGTTGTATCATATTTCGCCAAGAAAGTCTTTTAAAGTTTCTTGGTCGTCTACACTCACTTTATCTGACCATGATGCTTCGTTGATGTGAGATTTAACCGTTTTGGAAAACACCAAGACAAGTGTGGCAACACTTTAGACGGTGCCTGATTTTTGCGGGGGCGACCACCTGTAGCCCGGATTAAAACTCACAATCTGCTTGAAAAATCTAGTGCCTTCACAATCGCCAAATCGAGAGATGAAAGCCGCGCTGCTATCAGCAATAATTTTCCACCAATGGAACCCCAACTCTGGAGTCTGTAAGTGATTGGTAAGTCCTTTAGATGATAAAACACTGTCTAAGTAACCACTACAACGACTCAATCGCTTTTGCCATGAATATGGATATACATCGGCAGCAGAGTCCGGAAGTGGGGTATCTGGAAAAACAATATTCGAACCATGAGCAGTCGAGTTTCGAATAGTATTAAGGTGATCCAGAGCTTGGTTCAGCGGGCTGCCAACCACATCCTGAACTGTGCAATCAAACGCTAGGCGGAAGAACTGCTGTGACTTTGCCCAGCCACCATCAAGTTCGACCTTATCGCGGATGAAATCTCTAAATATCTTCTGTCGGGGATCCATTTTGTTTGGATCATCGCCATCAAAGAGCTTGGTAGTGACTAGATGATTTAGAGAACCTTCAATGCAGGCAGCCGCCATACCTGTTATCGAAACATTCAATCCGAAAACAGCAAAGATATTCATGGGGTAAATGCTTCCTATCGCTTTGTCGATTTCTGTGGGAGGCTCCTTTATTAATCGATCTCTGCGCTCCTGCTCAATCCGAAGGTGGTGGTAAAGCTCCGAAGCGCCATGTATAAGGCCGGTAACGGCATAACTAATTGTATACACTGTATTTTATTCAGGTGAATTTGTTGAGGTGAGAAGTAATTTAAGATCCTCCTGTGGTTAATTTACTCTAGCACCCACGATACATCCGCCAACGCCCATGAATCGCTCGCTTTGAAGTAGGGATTGGACCAATTCATGGCCACTGAAGCCAAGCGGACAAAAAGACAGTTTCAGTGCCTCTGCTGCAATTGACAATCCTCCAATCAAAACTCCTGCATCTCTCCAGGCTAAACTCTCTCCATCCCGATATTTGTCAGCAAGCTTAAAGGTGTCAGCTGCAAAAAGCAAAATTGTCCCTCTTCCTGGGGCAAGGACAGAGCCAACGGCAGTTCGTATAGAGACGACATCCTCTACTGGCGACAAAGACAATAGGCTATGACTTTTGTTTTCATACAAAGACGTGGAGGGTTCGGCGTCTGCGGTTTGAATCACTATGGTTGAAATTACGTGGCACGCTCCAGCAGATGGCAGTGGTCTAAATTCTACCCCGGAGATGCTAGCTGTTGGTGTGATTCGGCACGTCTTAATAGTGAGCCACAGCAGCTGGGAAAGAGATTGGATGTCGAGTGTTCCAAACACGCGACGTGACCGGCGGTTTGTGAGGATGCGATCTAGACTATCAAGTCGCCCCATCGAGGGCTTTGGAAGAAAAAGACGCGACGAGTCCTTGGGTTGGAAGGGCTCACTGGCGACGGTGTTATGAAGCGAAACAGGGTCTTTGAGTATGCTATTGGCCACTCTGCAAATCCTCCCACACTCTTTGATTCTTGTGACATCCTCTACATTGTCCACATGCGAATTCGCTAACGTGGCATGAGTGTGTCCAAGCAAGTAATTCGAGGGGAATTCCCGACAGCCTGACGAGCTCAACTGATGTGTGACCGATGGCTGGTGCAGAGACTCGCACTCCCCCTTCTTGGAAGCTCAAGAGCGAATCTAATTTGGTATAAAATGCCTCTGTTCCATCGGAGTGAAAGCCGTCCGAAAGAACGGACCCGACCAATAACTCTGACAGGCCCAGGGGATACCCCTTCATAGCCACCAATGTGACCAAGAGTTGATTACGGAAAGGCCACCATTCAACAGCGGGAGCGTTTTTGGCAGCTGGCAGTCCAGCCATGTCGCCAGCCCCCAACGCACGGCAGTCCACAGAAACCACCTCATGATTTATCCCTAGTTCTGAACAGATTTTCTGAGATGCTCGAAGTTCACCGAGAAAACCAGTCTGACCATAGTTGACGGTAAATGCATATTTCGGCCTTTTCCAAAAGGCCAATGCCACCGAGTCAATCCCTCCCGATAATAGAATGCCATTTGATGTCATGACTTCTCAAGGGTCATCCAGGAAGTTTTGTAGATAGCGGTAACAAAATCCTTCTGGAGAAGGCACTCAGCACCTTGGAGCATCTTCAAATCCTCCGGTTTCTCGTTTTGAACAAAAGCAACGACAGGCTTCTCGATGGCTTTTGCGAAACCGATCTCAAACAGCGTGCCAGCATCTAGTCCGTCAACGCATGCGAAAACTACGTCACAATCTCTCAATCCTTGTATGTCAGGATCATAGACGTCTTCAGCGGAGCCGCGACCGACGTCATGAAGTGGAGAAAAAACTTTGAGCCCCTGAGAGCGAAGGGCCATACGAGCTTCATTGATGAGCCAAATCTGAGACATTGAGAAAAAGGGTCCAGCTAAATAGACCCGTTTCTGACTCTTGACTCCAGATAGCAGGGGCTTGTTAAGAAACTCATCTGGAAACCCTGAAGGAAACTGAAGGTGGCGGTGTTCACAGTAGAATGCTGTGGCTTTGGAGGCAAAAGAAGCAGCTTCTTTCGCGCTTAAGCCCTCCACCGCCCATTTTACTGCAAATGCTGCCGCGAAAACATCTCCAGAGCCAATCGGCCAGACGTTGTCTGTCTCGTATGCTGGAATCTCATGATTGCCGTCTGAGTCTGCTACCAGCGCTCCAAGACTCCCGCGTTTCACAACTACAACAGCGCAGTTATTGCTCCTTCGGAGCTTTTGAACAGCTTCTGATAAAGAAGTCTCACCTGTCATTGCGCGTGCCTCAGCTGAATTGCAAACTATAGCAAGAACCTTTGCGGTTGATCCATGCGCATCAAAGGCTTCTGGCTTGTGCGGGTTTTGAGGGTCGTAGACTACGCGATCTCCATGAACAGCGACGTCAGATTCCAACATTCCAAACTGGAGAATGTTGTCGCCATTAACTTGCAATAAATTCTTGTTGAGAGCCAGCCAGTCGGTGGGAGGAAAAATCTCGGGCGTCGAGAACCCATGTGTGTACGCAAATGAGACTGTGTTGGGAATACTGGTCGAAGAAGGCTCGATCTTTAATAACACCGAACGAGCATCTAGCGCTGGCCGCTGTTCTTCTGCGACACACGTTGTAAACTTCACAGTACACCCTAAACGGCTTGCGACTTCCGCCGCACGTAGCCCGGAGCCATAGACCTCATCCCATTCTGGGAATTGGCAGATTTCCACGTATGTGCCACCAACAACATTAAGATTCATCATGGCTTTGGTCTGATTTCCACTCTAATAAGACCGCCCGTGTTGCTGACTACCTTGGCGATATACTGCACCCCGCTTTTGATACAGCTGATCAGAGATCCCATCTTTTTAACGATTAAGGACCCGGCTGTAGCTCCCAAATAGACTGCTTCAAGGACGGCTACTCCGCCACTCGTCGATAGGCGAACCTCTAAAACATCCCCCACCTTCAAATTTGAAACTACCGTTGAAACTGGGGAACTGAGTTGCACCCTCTCGAAAAATTTGTAGCAATCAAAGTCGTCAGAATCTTCGCCCCCTCTAGGGTTTCCACCCTGAGTTGGGTTGCTTTCGGGAAAAAAACCACCACCGCCACCAGATCCAGACATAAGCCGAGAATGGGGGGTATGCAGGAAACGGTCAATAAAAAACTAGGCGAAATGATAATTTAGCTCGGTCATTATCTCGGCTTGATCGTCTTTTCACTTGAGAGCAAATGCAGCGCGATCCACCCCATCTGTCTCATTTCGTCCCAGATTAACGCATCCAAAAACGAGAGTTTAAGTCCCAGGGCTTTAGCAAAATCAACCAGCCGTCGTTCCATCTGGAGATAGCTCTTTTCCACGCGATCAGTGCGCTCAAACACCCCGGCAAGCAGGCCAGCCCTAATAATGTGGATGTCTAAGACTGCAACCTCATCGCTTCCCAGATAATTGCGAGCTACCCAAGATGCCGTCTTTAACCCAATTCCGTCAAATGAGAGGAGCCAGTCTCTGAAAGCGACAGCATTATGGCTCGGAGGACATTCGCTGTTTAGTCGCCGGAGAGCTGAAGCCACGTATCGCGCCTTTTGATGGGGGTAGCGATAGCGCATGAATTTGCCCCTGATTTCAAGGGGCTCTAACAGTGCGGTCTTTATCTCATCTTCCGAGGCAGCGTGCGAAATGAGGCTGCGTTCCGAAAGCCTATTAAAGGCTGCTATACCAAGTTCTGCGGGCATTCCAAATCCACCCAGCAAACATGCAATCACCTCCTCGGTAAAATCGCGCCCCAGCTTGTGCTGTCTGTAGAGACCGTGTGATTCAGCGTACTGTGCCCGGATGGACCAGAATGCTGGAGTAAAGAGGTGATCAAATCGTCCCCAACACACCCCTGGCATCAATTCGGTGGAGGGGTTTGGGATGCAAATGAGCCGTTCGCCGCTCGGTGTGTTGATCAAGGCTGTTTGGTTCATCTGAAATTAAAAGTTGATCGAAACATGACATAATGCAAAAGATTTTGCATATTTGCATGACCAGCTTTCCTCCCAAACAACTAGCTGAGTTGTTGCGTGCAAAGATGGCAGAGAGCGGAATTACCCAAGAAAAACTCGGGGAAGCGACTGGAGTGCACCAGTCTCAAATCTGTCGAATCCTTCAGGGTCGTTTCAGGAGACCATCCAAAAATGTATTGGAAATATGCAAATATTTAGGCATAGAACATAGCATGCATGACCGAGCTAACCCACGGCTGGAGCGAGCTGTCTGTAAACTTTGGGATGGCACGCAAAGGCACGAGGACTCTTTGCTTCGATTGATGGACGCATTGTCCCGTGTCGGATTTTGATGCCAAATTTTCGATACAAGCTCCGCTTGAGCCGAGGTCTGGGCCTCAATTTAAGCGTTTCCAGATGTTTTGCGGCTTTCTGTGAGGCTCTTTGTTTACGACAACCCGTGAAGGGAAATTCCCTCGAGGAGTGCAGCTTTCAGGTAAAGTGCTGTGCAACTTGCTGCACATTTTCTAACTATTAGTTGCAGTGGGACACAAATGTGGTCCACATCATATAAATCACTCGATTTAAAAGTTGTTGATAATGAACTCTTTAACTGCTGTTTGGTGATCGCTGCGTGTGGTCCCACCCCTTCCGCCATTCTTCGTCGGCTTTAAGAGGTGAAGAATGCCCTCCGAAGTTCACAGAGCGAAGGATGGGCTCCACCTCATTTGCCACGGCTTCGAATGGCACGCCACTTTTGCCTATTCGACATACAGGCTCCTTGATGGCGGGGCTTAGCAGGGTGCAAATTAAACAATATCGGTAGGCGGCACATTGCAATACGCTGGTTGTGAGATGGTGCCCCAGAGTACCCCTCCACGGCGTAAGCCACTGATTGTCAGTCACTTGAGGGGGATTGAACGGCTTGGCATCAGCTTTGCATAGTCAAGTGATGAGCTCGTAATGTCCTCAAAAAAACAACCCCTTACCACCATGAACAGAGTCATCCTATACATCTTTGGCACACTCCTCGTTATCGCTGGCGCGGCCTACACAGCATCCACCCTTGGAGTGGAGCAGCGGTGGATTGTCGTCGGCTGCCTTGTTGTCCTCGGCCTCGGTATTATGGGCGCTGCTACCGGAGCTAGAGGGTCTGCAAAGACCAATGTTGTTGTAGATGAATAACTGAGCTTGTGCTCGGATCTGGAGAGGGCAGCCGCAGTGCCACGCCACCGCAGCTGCCCTCTCGTTTTCTGGTTTCGGAGGGGCTTGGGAGCTTGGAGTTCGAGAGGTAGCGCAAAACGCTCCCCGCTGGGCGAGAATACCAGGCACAATGGGGTGGCGCTGCGAAGGATGGGTTCCACCTCATTCGGATTTGAATGGCACGCCACTTTTGCTCATACGAAATAGGATGTGCTACGCCGATCTGATTCGGTGCCAAGCAGCCACAGATCAAGTCTATACGGGCTTCACGGAACCTCCGCGACAGGGTTGCTGGATCACAAAGATGGAAAACCCGTTCATAACACGAGATTCTGTGCTGGACTCGGGAGAGCGCCATTGGCGTTGCAAATCTAAATCGGGCGTTGGATTTTGAGCGGTATTTCAAAACAAGCTCCGGTATGGCATCTGCCAAAAAGCGGCTTCGAGAAGTTTTGGCGAACTCTTTAAGATTGAAGGATTCAGAGAGAACCATTTTCAACCCAGAAAAAGTCCAGCGCCATTTTGCCTCGATTGTCGAGGGGCGAAGATATAACCTTGGGCGAAAACAGACGGATCTCGCTTTCGGATGGGATTATCGTCGGAGTGCGTCAGATGACGCTGCTTGTATCGGGCTGGCATCATGAGAGTTCAGGACGTTTGCGGGAGGTTTTTCGCCTGAGTCGGGGTCGCACATGAGGGGATTGGCTAGACCCAGACGAGGCTGCCAACAGACCCGGCCCCGATGACAGCATTCCTGGAGGGAATGCTGCCTACATTCGAATCTAGATCCTCCGCAAATTGCGTCTGTAACCCCGCATTTTGACTTGAGGGCCGTGAGGTTGATCTGGAACTAAAGAGGCCCCCATCGAAGTCTGAGCGAGACACTGTATTTCACATTTTTTCGTGTTACCCAGTAAAGAAATGAGATGGTTCAAAATAAAGAGAAAGATGCTTTTTATTTGATTTAAAAATAAGTAACAAATAACGATATAAATGCTTAATCATGTGAGATTTAAATTCAGTAGATTAATTTTGAGTAACCATTTAAATCTAAGTACAAACCTGAATGATGAGAGGGATGTCTTACATTAACTAAACGGCGGTTCGTCCAAAATGGTTGTTGAGTATGCATAATGCAAATAGGTATCTAATACGCTATAGCCCTGTTTAAACGTTCATAATCAATGAATTAAATGAAAATTTCCGCTCAATTTTTAAATTGAAGATGATTTTTAAGTAACTAGCGCATTCAAAAAGTAATTTTTTAATGCGCGCAAAATTATAAATTTAATATTTGATAAAATTGTCACCAAAACCAATTTCGTGAGTTGGTGGATTGTGCGGCGGAACACTGATTTTTCCCCAAACTAAAAACCTCCTGCTCCTAATGAAAATAAAAGTTAATCTTACGATATCATCATTGATATTTGCATCAACGGTTGGATGGGCCACGCCACCTAGTGGTGTTGAGCCTGGAAAAGTGCTCACTGGTAATAATACTCTCAACGGGTATGGCCGGGTGATCGATGGTGATGATGACACGGGCTATTTTGTGAAATCTGGCACCCTGACGATTAACAACGCCACACTTCAAAATTTCGTGACCAAAGGCGGCGCTGGAAGTGGTGGCGGTGCCGGCCTAGGGGGAGCCATTTTTGTCAATTCGGATGCCACCGTGATCCTGAACAACGTTAGCATCATCGGCAACAGCGCGATTGGCGGCAAAGGCGGATATGGTTCAGGGCAAGGGACGTTGAATGGTTTTTCCAAATCCAGTTTAGGCAGTTCCTACTACGGGCACAGCTATGGCCACGGTGGTGGTTATGGTGGAAATAGCTGGGGTGATTTTGGCTTTGGGGGGGAAGACGATGAGAAGGGCGGCTTCGGCGGCGGCGTGGGATCCGAGTATTATCGTCGCGAAGGCGGTGAGGGTGGTAGCGGCTATGGCGGCGGCATCTTCGTCCGTGACGACGGTACTTTGATCATCAAGGGCAATGCCACCTTTGGAGATAACTTTGTGAAGGGTGGAGATGGCGAAAGAGGCGGCTATCACTCCTATTCGGGTGATGCAGGCGATGCCGCAGGAACAGATCTTTTCATGATGAAAGGCTCCACAGTCCTTCTGGATGCGGGTGAAGGCAATACCATTACCTTCAACGGCAATGGCTATGGTTCGTCCATTGCAGATGATAGCAAGGCATCCATCAACGATACCAGCATCGCTTCAGGCAATGGCGCTGGATTGACGATCAAGAGCGGTCTTGTCATCTTCAATGGCAAGAACACCTACACCGGGCAGACCAAAATCTCTGGAGGTGTTTTACAGGCTCAAGATGGTTATGGGATTCACGCCAATAGTAACATCCGTCTGGATGGTGGCGTGCTGCAGAGCTCTGGCACATTTTCCCGCTGGGTAGGTGAGCAGAGCAATCGCATCCAATGGACAGGCAGTGGTGGTTTTGCCGCAGCTGGCGGTGATTTGACTGTGCGTCTGAACAATGGGCAAGAACTGGAATGGAGCCGTAATAACTTCGTGTCTGGAGATAATAGCCTGATCTTCGGATCCACCAGTGCGACCCATAAGGTGTATTTTGTGAACAGCATCGATCTGAATGATCGTGACCGTTCCATTAAGGTCAAAGCCAACGAGGACAACAGCAACTGGGCAGTCCTGACGGGTAAGCTTTCCGACGGTGGCTTGATCGTCGGGGACTCCCAGCACACAGGCGTGCTGGTGCTGACGAACCGCAATACCTATCGTGACGGCACGACCATCAAGGGCGGCACCTTGGCTCTCAAGGACAGCGGGACTCTTTATGAGAGAGGTGATGTGAAAGTTTACTCTGGAGCTCACTTTGACATTTCCATGTCGGGTAACCAGAAGATTGGTGAGTTGTCCGGCTACGGCACGGTGCATCTCGGCCAGTATAATCTGACGGTGAATCATGATTGTGATACCACCTTTGCGGGCATCATTAAAGACGGTGGTTTGGGCGATGGCGAAGGGGGTTCCTTCACCAAGAAGGGGCATGGCAATTTGACCCTCAGTGGCCACAGCACCTACACCGGGAAGACACACCTGGATGAAGGCTCCATCACGCTGACAGGCTCGCTTCTGAGCAAGGAAATCAAGATCGATGAGTGCACTGTTTTCAATAACAAATCTGGCGGGTTCTCAGCACTGGCTGCTGTAACCAATGACGGCACTCTGAATCTGGATGAGAGTGACACCCTCACCTCCCTGGTCAACACAGGCACCATCAATGGCCATTGCGCTACGTTGACGGCAGAAACCTATGCTCTCAACGATGGTTCGGTGATCAACGCCAATCTGGGGACGGGAGAAGTCACTGCCAATGGGGCTGTGAAACTGAATGGCACCAGCGATGCTGAGACCTTCAAGGTAGAATCTGGCACCACGACGCTAGGTTCCGCCGAGCGTCTCAATGACGAAGTGGATCTCACCATTGAGGCGAATGCCAAGATGATCTTGGGCGGTAGCGAAACCATCGGCAGTCTCTTCGGAGCTGGCTCTTTGGTGACCGATACGGATTTCTGCCGGACAACCACACTAACCGTTGATGATGGTGAGTTTTCTGGAGTTATCTCGGGCGGTGCGGATTTGGTCAAAGTGTCCGAGGGTGAACTCGTTCTGACGGGAGCGAATACCTTTACGGGCTCCACCAAGGTGAAGGGCGGCACACTGGAGATTTCGGGCGAGGGAAGCTTGGCTAGCGATTACATCAAAGTGTACTCCAATGGCACTCTGGAAGTCTTCAATGGCGGTTTGGCTTGTGATGCTACGTTGAAGAACGAAGGTCTGGTGAATATTGATGAGGCGGATGTCAAAATCGCTTCTTACATCAGCTGTGACGGCACGCTTGATGGCACCGCCACCCTGACGGCAAATACCTACACGCTGAATAACAACTCCGTGGTCAATGCCAACATCGGCACCGGGACCGTCACTGTGACGGGTGATGTCTGGCTGAATGGAACCAGCGATGCGGAAACCGTCACCATCAATGCAGACAGCAACCTGTGGCTGGGTGCAGCTGAGCGCATCAATGACGAAGCGACTGTCAACGTGTATGGTGTGCTGACTCTCGGTGGTATCGAAACGATCAAATACCTGAACGGCACCGGCAAGGTAGATATCCAGGGCTACAAACTGATCGTGACCGAAGGTGGTGATTACAGCGGAACGGTGGATGCAGAAGCTACGGAGTTCATCAAAGAAGGCCTTGGCACGCTGAAGCTGAATGGCAAGACGGAGACTTTGAACGTCCTCATTGATGAAGGTGTTCTTCAGTTGGGTGAAAACGGTGAACTCATCGCTACTGGTGACGCTAAGCTGGACATCGTGGGCTCTATCACCGTGAAAGGTGGTGCTAAGCTGGTGTTGGATCCTGCCTCCCTGCTCAGCTACGCTCTGCTCAATGGTGCAGGCACGGTTGATGCGGTGAACTTCACGAACGCCGAAGACTCGAAAGTGGGCGGGACGCTCAGCTTCACGGGTAATTTCACCAACAACGGTGTGTTTGCTCCAGGGAACTCCCCCGGTATCACCAACATTGCTCTGAACTATGTGGAGAATGCTCAGCTTGAGCTGGAACTCGGTGGGCGTGCAGGTCCTGGCATTGATCCCAATGGTTGGGACCAAGTGCGTGTCGGTGGCACCGTCACCCTTAACCCGACGAGCGAACTGTTGGTTTCCAGCTACAATGGCTTTAGCCCGCGCCGTGGGGATGTGTTTCAGGTCATCTCCGATGCCGCTGGTGACCCCATCCGCGTCAATGGTCTCTTTGGTTCCGTGCTTTTCGATGTGGACGGTGCCGGTGGGTCCACCCCAACTAACAATGCAGCCATTCTCTTCGACGTGGCTACTGGGCAGCTGAATGCGACAGGGCTGAATGCGCGTAATAGCAAATTCTCTGATCTGGGTGACACTGACAACCAGCGTCGTGCAGCTCGTGCGTTGTTCCGTAACGCGCTTGTTGGGCCTAACCAGATTGACTCCGCGACCACGGGAGGCCGCTTGGCTCTTCAGATTGTAGATGCCGCAGGATCTCCTGATGGTGATTTGGAGCGCTACACCCCTGAATACTATGGTGCGATGGCTGACTACGCCTTTGCAGGTGACCGCTCCATCTCCCATAGCATCCAGGACCGCGTCTCCCTCTTTGCTCCTCTCAGCGCAGGAGATATGAAGCGTGGTGCTGTGTTTGCCGGGTTTGCCTTTAACGATACAGCCAACGTGGAAGATGCAGATATCACCCGTCGCGACTACTTCGTGGGTGGCGATATCGTGGCTGCACAAAATTTCTCCATTGGTGCTGCCTTGCTGATGAACGAGGGTTCCATCTCCTCACATCAGGGGACGGCGGACATCGAGGGTATCGGTGGCCTTCTCTACGGTCGTTACGAAATGAAAGGCTTCGCCTTCTGGGGCACCTTCAGCTACACGAACTATGACTTTGATGCCAGCCGTGACACGGTGAATGGTGATGTCAATGGTTCCACCAATGCAGATGGTATCTCTGGCCTCATCGGTGTGGGGTATAAAGGATGGAACGTCGGACCTGTCTCCCTGGCTCCTCGCGCTTCCTTGATCTACTCCTACTTCACCATGGATGGCTTCTCGGAGTTGGGTGCTATTGATGCCCTGTCTAACAGCGGCTACGATGCCAGCATCCTGACCTCGGAGCTCAGCCTGTCTGCTCTGTGGAGCAAAGAGATCGCCGGTCACACACTCAGCGTCGAAGTGGTGGGTGGCCTGGAAGCGGACCTAGCTCGCTCGCAGGAAGGCTCCCAGATGCAAGTCGTGAGCAGCCCTGGTATCGAGTATAACATGCTGTATGAAGATCGTGATCGTGTGCGCGGCGTTGGTCGCCTTAACATCGGTTATGATGTCTGGAAAAACGGCATGATCTACGGTGGCTATGAAGGGCGCACGGGTGAAGGGGGCAATCATCTGTTCCGCCTTGGGATGCGTGTGAACTTCTAAAATATCCGAGAGTCTGGTCAGGGTTTCTGATCTGACCGGACTCTCATGAAGGAAATGGATGCAAATCCGTCTGTCTTCGGGGCATTTAATAAATGCTGACTTCATGCTATGCATTGTCTCGATCGTCTTAGAACCATCATGTCTGTGGCAATGCTACCTATGTTAACGACTATAGGATTCAGTTGTGTGGTACACGAATGTGTGTCCACATTGCATGACTCACTCATTTTCAAAGTTGATGATGAATGCTTTAACGGCCCTGGATGATCGCTGCGTGTGGTCCCATCCCTTCCGTCATTTTGCCGACTTCAGGAAGCGAAGAATGGCCTCCGAATCTCGCAAAGCAAAGGATGGGACCCTACCTCTTCCACTCGGCTTCGAATGACACGCCATGCTGTAAAATTGTCATCCTCCCAAACGGCTGCTGACCAAGTCTAAACAGGGGACACTGAGGACCTTCGGCAAAGGCTGGGGGATCACAACGCCGACAAGTCCGGTCCACACCAAGAAGTATCTGCTTTGGACCCTTGAGGCTGACCTTGCTTTTTCGGATCGAAATCATTTCCTTTTTTCGCCGCCGTTGTCATTCCAGCTTCTCTCCAGGTGACGAGGCTTCCCCCAGAGCATGTCCCCAATAAGTGGTCTCACCTTGATTGTGAATCAGCGCGTTAGGTGGAACCTGTTTCCAAAACCGAATCCATGTGATGATATCACCGCTGCAAGCGGAGGTATGCACGAGGATGAAATAGGTGGTTAACGAGGCAAGGTCTCCTTGGAGAAATAAAAGCAGGCCTAACGGCAAAAAAGTCAGTGTGACCAAAGGTGCGGCGAGCATGCGTAGCACCCGCGCTTTGGGCAACGGGGCATCATACAGCACATAGATCAAGAAGCGTCTCGGCCAAATTCCCAGAATGAGATGAGGCGAACGTAGCCCACATCGGTAAGCCAAGGCATGAATGAGTTCGTGAACGGGAACCATCAATAGCAGGCAGGTGAATAGAAGAACTCTCCCTCCGGGCTGTGAAAGGACTCCTTTTTTCCAATCCGAGATGGAGTGATATAAGACGATTAAGGATCCCAAAAAACATGGGAGACCGATCACTAGGGCAAGCCAGACGTAATGCGTCGACTTCAGTCCTGATACCGGCTTCCAGCCAAGCGAGGAAGGATCGAAAGTGCGACTGAGTTGGGGCGAACCTATATGAATGCGCATATGTCGGATTTGGGGCTAATCCATCACGATACGGAGCGTAATCTGACCAAGCTGCGCGGGCACTCCGCTCTCCTAGAGAGCCGTGGAGAGGCACACGTATTTTTTCCAGACTAGTCAATTGGAGGGGTTTATACAATCTCAGAAACGCATGCTGATGTTAAGAACAGCATCGACAGCCGCAGGGCTTACTGGCATACAAGGCGCTTAGGTTTATCCTATGAACGCCTCCGGTACACTCCCCGATGCTCCTCCAGATAAGATCTGGGGAGATGAGGTGGCGGGGTTGTTTCGCTGTGCGTTAGACTCAGCTTATGCGCGGTCGGAAGCCCAACCCTGGGAGCCGCCGAGTGTGGAAACAGTGGCCCGGTTGCTGCCTCAGTATCATGTGGAGGCCTTGATCGGACGGGGCGGTATGGGGGCGGTTTATCGTGGTGTTCAGATGTCCTTGGAAAGGCCGGTGGCGATTAAGCTGCTGCCGACTGAGTTGGCGGGTAACGAGGAGTTTTTCAGTCGCTTTCAGCGGGAGGCTAAGACGCTGGCCCGGCTGCATCATCCGGGCATTGTTTCTGTGCATGATTTTGGCCAGACGGAGGAGGGTCACTGCTACTTTGTTATGGAGTATGTGAATGGCACCGACCTGCAGCGGTTGATTGAAAGCCAAAGCCTGACGCCGTCTCAGGCTCTGGAATTGACGGTGCAGGTCTGTGAAGCGCTGCACTATGCCCATGCACAAGATGTCATTCATCGGGATATCAAACCGGCGAATGTTTTAATGACGCAGGATGGTCAAGCTAAACTGGCGGACTTTGGCCTTTCACGGCCATTGACGGTCCGGCCCGAGGGCAGCACGCTGGCGACTTTGGTGATGGGGACACCGGATTATATGGCCCCGGAGCAGTGGCGGGGGAAAGCGGACCAGAGGAGCGATATTTATGCGCTGGGGGTCATGCTGTATGAGATGCTCACCGGGGTGCGTCCACAGGGCGCCTTCGATCTGCCTTCGCAGAAAGTGCAGGTGGATGTGCGCCTGGATGAGGTGGTGGTGAAGGCGATGCGCCAGGAGCCCGAGCGCAGGTATCAAAAAGTGAGTGAGTTAGGGCAGGACGTTAACTCGATCCGAACGGGGGCAGCGCCAACTCCTCCGGCTCACGAGCAGGGGCCCGCTCAGGGAGGTTCTAGAAGGAGCTTCAGCCTTTGGCGCCGTCATTGGCCGCTTGGAGTGGGGGGCAGCCTAGCCCTCGGAGCGGTGGTGATGGTCTCCATGCCAAAGCATACGGTGGCTCCGCGTGACATAGCAGAACGGCAGAGCGGGAACCGCAGCTACGCATCGCCAAGGAATTCAACACCTCCAGGGACGACGCGGGGCGGTGCCAAGGTGCCTGTTTTCACCAACAGTCTGGGCATGCAGTTCGTGCCTGTGCCGGGAACCAACGTGCAGATCTGCATTCACGAAACCCGAAATGGTGACTATGCTCGGTATGCGGCGGAGAAACCGGGGCTGGATGAAGCCTGGAAAAGAGCCTACGCCTACAGTCTGCCGGTCAATCGTGGCGATGACTATCCCGTCTGCCACGTGAACTGGCTGGATGCGGTGTTCTTTTGTGAGTGGCTCAGTCAGCGGGAGGGGCGCACCTACCGGCTCCCCACAGATCGTGAGTGGAGTCATGCGGTGGGGACGGCTGAACGAGAACCTTCGGGTCCCTCTCCCGAAGAATTGGCCCGGCTTCAGCTCGAGGTGGCGGATTGGCCTCGGCCTGCTCCAGGGATGCCTGCTGACGGTAACTTTGCGGATGAAACTTTAGCGAAAGTATTGCCTAGCCATCGTGGTATTCCCGGTTATGTGGATGGTTATGCCACGTCGTCTCCCGTCATGTCTTATCCGCCCAATCGATTGGGCATTCATGACCTGATGGGTAATCAGTGGGAGTATGTGCAGGATTGGTTTGATGAGGCGAAAACCGTGAAGGCCATTCGTGGCAATTGCCATCACGACACCTACTCCTCGCCCTCGTCACGGGCTTTGCGGAAAATCGACATGCGGCATGAAAGTGCAGGTTTTCGGGTGGTCTTAGAAAACCCGTCTTCGAAGGAAAACGCTACGCCGGAGTGGGAGGTGGAAAATGACTTTGTCGATCTCTTTGCCTCTGAACGGCGGCTGCAGTGGAAAAATCAGGGAGATGTCGTGATGCAGTGGGGAGAGGAGGGCATCGCTCGCCTGAGCCGAAAGGGCCCTGGCCAAGGTTATCCTTGGTATGCCGCTCGACCGTTTGGGGACTTCGTTCTTCGCCTGGATTTCCGAATCCGTGACATCCGTGGGAACTCCGGCGTCTTACTGCGGAGTCCGGCTCTGGACACGATCCGTGGCTTACCGGACCCGCAGGTCTATCAGGTGGATCTTTCGAATTTCCCGCAAGGCAACCAAGCCAGTGGAGCCATCATGTTTGTTCAATCCCCTACGTCTGTGCCGATGCGTTTTGGCGGATGGAATCACCTGGAGATTCAAGCCGAAGGCCAACGCTATCAGGTTTGGCTCAATGGCGAGAAGGTGAACGACTTTACTGGTCAACGCCTGACCGAAGGTTACCTCGCCTTTCAGATGTATCGCCCCGAAGGCGTGGAGTTTCGACGCCTTCGGATTCGGGAGTTGCGCGGGAAGTGACCGAGAGGAGATAAAAAAGGCGGACAAGCCGAAGCCTGTCCGCCTAACCAAACAGAGGATTCAATCAAGCCTGAAGTGCTGCAATGCGCTTGCAGACTTCCTCGACATTGGCGCGGCTGTTGAAGGCGCTGATGCGGAAGAAACCTTCACCAGCGCTGCCGAAGCCGCTGCCAGGAGTGATGACGACGTTGGCTTCATTGAGCATCTTGTCGAACATCTGCCAACTCGTCACGCCCGCAGGGCAGCCGACCCACACATACGGTGCATTGACACCGCCGAAGACCTGGAGACCGGCGTTTTTGCAGGCTTCCACCAGGAGCTTGGCATTGCCCATGTAGTGCTCGATGAGGGCGGCCACTTGGGCCTTGCCTTCTTCGCTGTAGATGGCCTCGGCACCGCGCTGGACGATGTAGCTGACGCCGTTGAACTTGGTGCTGTGGCGGCGGCTCCAGAGAGGATGCACAGCCATGGTCGTGCCGTCTTTCTTTTTGCCCATCAGGCCTTTCGGGATCACCACGATGGCGCAGCGCACGCCGGTGAAACCACCGTTCTTGGAGAAGCTGCGGAACTCGATGGCGCAATCACGGGCACCTTCGATTTCGAAGATGCTGCGTGGCACTTCGGGATCTTGGATGAAGGCCTCGTAGGCGGCATCGTAGAGGATGATGGTGCCGTTGGCCTTGGCGTATTTCACCCAGGCTTCCAGCTGAGCGCGCGTCGCTGTCGCCCCCGTCGGGTTGTTCGGGTAGCAGAGATAAACGAGGTCCACCGGCTCGCTTGGGATCTCAGGGACGAACCCGTTTTCGGGGGTGCACTTCAGGTAATGCAGACCGGCATAGGCACCGGCGTCATCGGCTTCACCGGTGTTCCCGGCCATGACGTTGGTGTCCACATAGACAGGATACACGGGATCGGTGATGGCGATCTTGTTACCGCAGCCGAAGATGTCCAGGATGTTACCCGTATCGCACTTACTGCCGTCGGAGATGAAGATCTCATCGGCATCCACCTGGATACCTCGGGCCTTGTAGTCGTTGTTGGCGATGGCGTTGCGCAGGAAGTCATACCCTTGCTCAGGACCGTAACCGCGGAAGCTGGAGCGGTCGCCCATCTCATCCACGGCCTTGTGCATGGCGGCACGCACGGCCTCAGGCAGAGCCTCGGTGACATCACCGATGCCACAACGAATCAAGCGCTTCGCCGCTTCAGGATTGGCTTCTGTGAAAGCCTTCACGCGACGCGCGATTTCAGGGAACAGGTATCCAGCTTTGAGCTTGAGGTAGTTTTCGTTGAGGTAGGCCATGGCAAGGGAAAAGAGGGCACGCAGTGTGGCGCGCCGCCGCAGGGATGCAAGAGAGGAAAAGAAAACGCCCTGACGGTTAGGCCAGGGCGTCGTGGGGAAATCTCGGTTGGAGAAAAGGCTCAGTCCTTCGGATCAGGCAGCTTGCGCACCCAGATGTTACGCAGGCGGATCGGAGGATTGTTTTTGTGGTCCTGCAGGCGCAGAGGAGCGGTGGCGGGGAAGCTGCCGCTGTAGTCGGTGATGTTTTTGTGCTTCGTCGGGCCCATGATCTTCGTATGCACCTGCACGCAGACGCCATTGACGAAGGTGGTCACGTAGGCGGGTTCCACCACTTTATCGCCATCCAGTTTAGGCGCGGTGAAAACGATGTCGTAGGTCTGCCATTCGCCAGGTTTCTTCACCGCATTCACCAGGGGAGGGGTTTGGCCGTAGATGCAGCCCGTCATGCCATCGGCATAGGTGGGATTGTTGTAGGTGTCCAGCATCTGACACTCATAGCGATCCATGAAGAACACGCCGCCGTTACCTTTTTTCTGAGAGTTGCCTTCGGTTTCAGGAGCGCTCTTCCACTCAATGTGGAATTGGCAGCTGGAGAACTCTTGTTTGGTCCAGGAGTCACCACCGTCCACGACGAGTTCACCATTGTCGATCTTCCACGCGCAGGGGCCCATCTCGGCGGTGGGTTTACCATCGGGGCCTTTGACTTTGGATTGGAAGGCGTCGGCATTGCTGCCATCGAAAAGGATGATCGCATCCGCCGGGGGCTGGCCCAGCTTCTCGCCAGGAGCCACGTATTCAGGACGTGGACGGTCGATGTCGTGCACCTTCCACTGGGTGCCGGGGATCACGGGAGTATCGGAATAACCGATGGGAGATGGCTGAGGGGCAGCGGCCGGTTTATCAGCAGCCGAAAGAAAGCTGGAGACAGCCAGCAACAAAGCAGGGGCAAGGTAGGTCTTCATGGAAGAGAAGGAGGAACGAAACGAGCACTCGCTGACGATGTTTCAAGGCTCGTGTGAGAAAAGGTGTAAAAACAGGTTGCTAAAGTCTCAGCGCATGAGAGACTCACCGTCCAACAAAACCGCGGGGTGGAGCAGCCCGGTAGCTCGTCAGGCTCATAACCTGAAGGTCACAGGTTCAAATCCTGTCCCCGCTACCAAATGAAGGCCGTGCAGCAATGCACGGCCTTCACCGTTTTCAGACGAGATGACTTATCAAGTCTAT
>NZ_FUYE01000025.1:43835-63022 GCF_900167535.1 Prosthecobacter debontii | reverse complement strand
CTCCACACGCTTGGGTCTGTTAAATGTGAATCATACAGATCATAGACACCATCACCATCTGAGTCACCGAGTCCATCATAAGGAAGTCCGTTGTTCCCGTCACCATCCCAGTCATCCCATAAAGTCGAATCCAGAGGATTGGAATCTTCAGGATTATGCACACCATCACCATCCCAGTCATAATATGAACTTCCTGCGCCGAGTGCGGCATAGTTGACTGCGTAAAAGGAGTGGAATTGATCATAGTCACTGTAGCCATCGCTATTGCTATCCCACATCAGTGGGTGGTAACCCTCGTTAGGCCCGCCTAGCAGATCCAATTCATCACCATCCGTTATGCCATCAAAATCACTATCTAGGTTATAAACGTCTGTTCCCCAGGCTATTTCCCGGAGATCCTTAATGCCGTCTCCATCACTATCATTGTCGTAGCCGGGGTATTCCCACGACAATTCGCCACTATCGAATTCACCGTTTCCGTTCCAATCTTCGTATTGGATGTAGGCTGTGCTACCATCGCCTGGATCATATTCCATTTGGCCTATCCCGACTGCCAGCAATTGATGCATCGTTGAAAGAGGCATCAAAAACAGCAGCAACAAGGCGAGCCAGCGTCTGAACACTGATGCTCTCAACATGGACAATACGGGGCTCTTACGCCCCTGAGAATTTCTAGCCGACAGAGTCATAACAGAACTCGTTTATTTTTGCGCCGCAGGAGCGGCTAGAGATGGGGTCGTCGTCGCCGAGGGCACCTGGGCAGGCTGAGACACTGGTGACGCTGGCGTTGCGGTCTGCGTCCGGTTGACGGGTGGCCCCATGAGAGGCTTTCCGCCTGGAGGTTGTGCCGTGATTCCTGGTGGGCGGGAAGGAACTCCATTGAAAGTCCTTTTCTGTGGGAATGAGCCCTGGGGAGTGGGCGGCCTCTGCACCGGAACGTAATTCACCTGAGAAGGGGCTTTTGCTTTGCTTCGGCACTGACACCCAGCGCCCCCCATATTGGCTGCGTCTGCGTCAAGAGAGCCGCCGCATCCTTGATAGGAGCAACCTGCGCTGGCTTGGTGTTGAGATCCCGCCTTTCCAGAAGCCAAATAAGTGAAGCCTACGGCTAAAACCGCTAAGGAAGCAAAGAGTGGCCAAGCCGACCATGACCTAGCGACTGATTGATTCTCTGATTTGATGATTCGGGCATCAAGCAGTAAAATTAGCAGTAGCACAGGCAGAAAAACTTCCAAACGTGCTTGTTCACCATGGCTGGCGAAATCCCAAAAAAGTGCTAAGGCTAAAATCTTATACCAAGGCTGCGTGGTCATCGGGAAAAGTGTTCAATCTGCGCTTAAACCCCAAATTCTATCCCTAGAGCAATAAGAAAAGCATTTGTTTGCAAAATTTCCTCAATCTTGACTGCAAGGGCACCTGCTTCAGTCCATCTAAGATACACCAGATTCTCCGGCGCCATTCATCCACTGTTCATTAGGAACTGACACCCAAACGCCCCGAAATATTCTTTTCCGCGATGGCCTCGCTTTTCGTTCCGCCGCTCATTGATGGACGCAGTGAAGAGTTTCCAGCGTCCTAGACCTTCACTTCGCTACGCCTTCTCCGAAGCTCTGAACTTGGCAGCTTGGCGAGCATGAGAGTTCTCTCAGCAGCTTGTGTCGCTCTATGTTAGTTATTTCAAAATAATTTTATAGGGTCATAGGGCTCCATGCCCAGAGGACGTCCCACCATCCGACTGAAGTTGAGCCAAGAGCAGCGAGGCGAGTCGCAACGCATGGCCGACGCTCGCAAAACTCCACAGGTCGAGGCAAAAAGAGCCCAGGCTGGTTTGCTCAGTGCTGAAGGTCTTGACGACAAGGAGGTCGGCAGGCGAGTGGGCCTGTCTAACGCCCTGGCTTCGGGGTAAAGTCAATGAACCGGCCAACGTCACCCTCAACGGCCAAAACGCCCGTGTTGATGCCGATGGCACCTTTGAAAGCTTGACCTCCGTGGGGCCGGGTGTGCGAGCTGGGGCCATGAAATCGCCGACTCCACCGAGCCTGTGAAGGACTCGGGTTTTTTACCGCCATGGCGATGCTCTGGGCCCCCATGGTGCCGGGCGAGCGTCCCGATCCCGAATGCCGGAATTGAAAACGGATGGGATCTGAGATCGCCGAGGGTTATCCGCCGAGGCGGAAGCCTTTGCCGAATTTGCCGGGCATCTTCATCTTGCCACCGCCAGGGAACATGCCTTTCGGAAGCTGGGGCATGCCTCCACCGAGACCGCCCATCCCACCGCCACCACCGCCGAAGAGGCTGCCGGCCATCTGAGCCATGGCGCCTTTGTTCTTCATGAGGCCACGCATCATCTCGAACTGCTTGATGAGTTGATTGATCTCCACCACGGGGCGACCGCAGCCTTTGGAGATGCGTTTGCGGCGGCTGCCATTGATGATCTCCGGCTTGGAGCGCTCCTTGGGAGTCATGGAGAGGATGATGGCCTCCACATGCTTCATGCGCTTATCGTCCACACCGGGCATGCCTTTCAGTTTGTTCATGCCGGGGATCATGCCGAGCAGGCCTTCCAGGGGCCCGAGCTTCTTCATGAAACGGAGCTGATTGAGGAAGTCGGTGAAGTCGAACTTATTCTGCTCCAGGCGACGCATCATGTTCATCGCCTCTTTTTCATCGATCTCTTGAGCGGCCTTCTCGACGAGGCCGACCACGTCGCCCATGCCGAGGATGCGCTGAGCCATGCGGTCGGGGTGGAAGACCTCGAGCTGATCCACCTTTTCACCCACACCGATGAACTTCACCGGGCGGCCGGTGACCTGGCGCATGGAAAGGAGGGCACCACCACGGGCATCACCGTCCAGCTTGGTCATGATGAGACCGGAGATGGTCACCGTTTCATGGAAGCGGTTGGCCACGCTCACGGCCTGCTGACCGGTGGCGGCATCGGCGACGAGGAGGGTCTCGGTCGGCTTCACCAGGTCGCGCACTTTTTTGAGCTCGCTCAGCAGATCTTCATCCACTTCCTGACGGCCTGCGGTATCGAAGATGGCAATGCCAAGGCCCTGCTGCTCCACCCAAGCCAAGGCGGCCTTGGTGGCACGCACGACATCGGTTTCCCCTGGAGCGGGGACGCAGACAGGCACATTGAGCTGCTGCCCCAAGACCTGGAGCTGAGTGACGGCGGCGGGACGGTAGAGGTCGAGCGCGATGAGCAACGGGCGTTTCCCCTGCTTCTTCAACCACGCGGCGAGCTTGGCGGATGTGGTGGTCTTCCCTGCCCCGTTGAGACCCACCATGAGGATGCTGGAAGGCTGGCTGAGGTCGAGTTCTGAGGCATCGCTCCCGAGGATCTTCTCCAACTCGTCATGGAAGATTTTAACGATCTGCTGGCCCGGGGTCACGGTCTTCAGTACTTCTTCGCCGAGCGCACGCTGCTTGACGGCCTCGATCAGATCCTTGGCGACCTTGAAGTCCACGTCAGCTTCCAGAAGCGCCATGCGAATCTCACGCAGGGCGTCAGAGACGTTGGACTCGCTGATCTTGCCCATTCCGCGCAGCTTGCGGAAGGCGTCTTCGAGTTTGTCAGTAAGCAGAGAAAACATATCGGTCAGGGGAAAACTTTGTTTGAGTGCAATAATCGCCCTCAGCCCCGCATGCGCAAGGTGCGTTTCAAAACGATAGGGGGGACAGAGGGGCCAGCAGGCTTTTTCAGACAGGCAAAGGCGGACAGAAGTTCAGCAGCTCGATCTCAAAGGCGTGTTTTTTATCTGGCTGGATCTCCACGACGCTGATGCTGCCGTATTCGATGTTGAAGTGCGCCATGGCCTTCAGCGGCTGCTCCAGGAGCAAGGCCAGGATGACCCGGATGATCCCGCCGTGACAGACGATGGCCACGCGTTTGTGCGGATTGTCCTGTAAAATCTGAACCAAGGCGGGCAGCACACGATGGGTGAGATGCGCGGCAGATTCGCCATTGGGGATCCCAGCGGACTCGATGATCTCCAGCCAGTCAAAGGCGCTGACGCCAAAGTGCTCCTGCACGCCTTCCCAGTGGTAACCTGTCCAATCGCCAAAATCCATCTCCCGCAGATCTGGCACGATGATGGGCTCCAGCCCCTTGGCCTCAGCCAGCGGAGCCGAGGTCATCTGCGCCCGACGCATGGGGCTGCAATAAACGGCATCCAGTGGCGTCTGGGCCAACCAGGAGGCGACCGCCTGGGCGTGCCGCTCCCCGAGAGGTGACAGGCCCATATCGATGCGGCAGCCGCCGAAGACTTTGTGATACTGCACCTCCACCTCGCCATGGCGGATGAGGTAGAGTTGGGTGGGATGGTTAGGCAGGTGGGATTTCAAGGCAGCTCTCCATCGCTCAGGAGCCCTGAGGATTCAAGGCGCTCTGCTCGGATCCAAACACGCTCTACGCCAGGGCGGGACTGGAGGGTCTGCCTTTGGCATCGCCAGCAGCGAGTGCGGTGAGAATGGCCTGAATGCAGGCTTCCAAGGCTTCCTCCATGGAGTGGGAGTTATCGATCTCACGCCACTGCACGCCACGCTGGCGAAAGGTTTCACAGACCTCGAACTGGCAGCGGCCCTTCTGAGCCGCTTCATTCGTCAGCGGGGCCTGGGCAGCAGGGGCCTGCAGGAGTTGCTCGATTTCCGACTCGGTCAGCGGGGGCTCACAGAATTTCTCGCCAAACTTGGTCACGGCATCGCGGAGCTGATCGGGAGGCAGGGTCTGGAGCAAGGTGACTGCGTTCTGAGCGTGCGTGAGGCGGCTGGCTCCCAGATAGCGATTGTGCTTCGGCTTACTGCGATAGATGCGGCGCATCTCCAGCACCGCCGGGTCTGCGACGAGATGCAGAACCAGATCCGGCAGCAGAAACTGGGGCAGCAGATCTGCATGCATGGCCTTCATCGGCAGGCGCAGCATCCCCTGATCCACCAGCGCCACCTTGATGCCCTTTTTGCCCACTGACCGGCCGATGCCCATGGTGGTGAAAGCCCGCAGCCAGGTGGAAGGGCTCCCCACTTTATGCCCCGTCTTGGAGGCACGACGTGCGACCCAAAAAGCGCGGGGATGAAAAGCCGTCCAGGTCCAGCGTTTGAAGCGCGTCCAGCGGCGATGCCGCCGAGCCACGTCTTTCTCGGGAAGTGCGGCCACAGCTTCCGTTCCGAGTTCCTCCCGAAGTCTCTGAGCGATCATCGGCGCAATGGTTGACTTTCCCACACCGCCTGCCCCGGCCAATTCAACGAGAATCATATGATGAGCGTAGTCTATCTGACAAAATCGTCGCCATTATTCACTTGAATAACCAGGTGTAAAGCAAGGAAACGCATCAACCCAAGTCCCCGATAGGCCGCCCCCAAGGGTGTGTTTTAAGATTCGGGAGAGGCACGCCCGCGGGAAGGAACTGAAGAGCAAAGCGAACGCCGACGGGGCTATGGAGATCGAATACCAAAGTGAAATTTAAAGGGGTAAAACCTTTCAGCCCACTCCTCACCCACGAATGAATGTGAAGCGTTGTTTCGTTAGGCGGGTATCAGAGGGGGCTTGCGGTCCAAAGGACCGCCGGATTCAGCCTAGGGCGAAGCGAAGCAAGCCCTGGGTGGGTGGGAGAGCCCCCCATCTCAAAGGTCGCGGCCGGATGGGTCGCGGGAGAGGGAATGGGAGGTGAAAAACGTGCTGCCCGTTCCCGCGCTCCTTCAGAGCGCGACGTGGGTTGATCAACCGTGTTCGGTGAACCCAGGCCTTGCGGCCTGGGCTGAATCCTGCGGCCCTTCAGGCCGCGCAGATGTCTGAGCCCCTGATGAAAATGAAAGAGTAGAAACAGGACTCTCACGCCCCCCCACCTCACCTTTCGCGCAGCGAAAGAGCTAGAGTGAGGAGCGGACTCGATCTTGCCCACGAATTTGATTCATGATTTCATCAGGTGGACCTAACTTCGAGGCGTTCAATGCCGCTATTCGGCAGCTTCCTGCGGGGCCTTCGGGTTGAGTCCGAACACAGGCCATGGCGGCGTTGCTTCGTTAGGCCAGTCTCGCAGAGGATCCAGGCACGGCACGGCAAGGCGCGCGCCTGGCCCTGACCTCCTTTCTGACTCAGCGAGCCCTCCCTCCATTTTCAAACACACCCTAACAAAAAGCGGTTGGCCTGTGCAGCCAACCGCTAAAAGGACCCAAGTCGAAGTCGTGAGGAATCGACTACTCGATGAAGTAAAACTGACGGGTATTCAGCGCGGCCCAAAGGGCATCGCCTTTCCCGACGGCGGTGTTACTGCCCACCACCGGTCCCAGCAGGGCTTTTTCTTCGGCACTGGCTTTGCGACTGAAGAGGGACAGGTAGATGGTGTCGATGGTCTGTTCAGCATTGGCTGAGCGGCGCAGGGCACGTGAGATCATCGTGTAGGGGTTCTGGAGCTGCGTGAAAGTCTTGCCATTCAGCAGCATCAGAGCCTGCCCCACGCTGGCTTCCGAGTTCGCGTTCTGCACCAGCTCGCGGTCACTCTGGCCAAACTCACGCAGGAAGTGGCCATTGGGAGCCGGGCTGCGCAGATCTGCGGCGCGCACCATGTAGGTATCGCGATAGTTTTCCCAGGCTTTGAGCGCGGCGAGCTGCTTCTTATCATCCACCTTCAGCAGTTCGGCGTCCTTTTTCAGGCGCTGCTGCTGGGCGGTGCTCAGGCGCTGGCGCTGCTGCTTGGCCATGATGCTGAGGGCCTCGTCGATACCGATGTCATCGCCTTTCTTGGTCTTCAGCACGCTGGCGATCTCCTGAGTGAACTCAGGGTCATCCACCATCTCCTGCACTTTGCCCTCGCGGATCATCTGGGCGAATTTCTTGAAGCCCATGGAGTAAACGATGTCTTCGGCGGCTTCATCGATGGCGCGGCGCTGATTGCTGACCACACGCTTGGCTTGGCGGATCTTGTCTTCGTCATTGGCCTTCGTCGCCTCGGCCAGCACTTCCTGCGCCTTGCGCACCTCGACAGCCAGCTCTTTCTGTTTGGCGGCCACACGTGCGGCTCCCTGAGCGAGTTCTTCGGGCGTCAGGGCATTGAGGGAGCGATCCAGCCACTCCACCCTGCGGATGGAGGACTCACGCTCGATGCGGGCGTTCAGGCTGGAGGCATCGGGGGCGGGCTTGTAGAGAGTGACCATGCTATCCCAGATCTGCTCCGCACTCATGCGGCGCAGGAGGGGCCCTGGGAAGTGATACACCTCACCCAGCTCGACGTCTTTTTGATAGGCCGCACGCTGGTAGGAGGCGCTGTTGTAGATCATGCGCAGATACTCCTTCATGTCATAGTTCATGTCCTTCATGGTCTGCTCCAGGAAGGTCATGAGCTGCGGATTGCTCGGCACGGTGGAGTCGGTGATTTCATCCACAGGCTCGATGAGCCCCAGCCCCATGGCTTTCTTCCACAGCCGATTCGCAATCACCAGGGTGAAGCGCGGATTGTTCTTGGAGGTCATCCAGCCGGCATAGGCGTGGATCGGGGTCGCCCCTTCTTTGACGATCTTGCCGTCATTGGAAAAGGAGGCCGGGATGGTGGGCTCCACCACGCTGCTGGGCTTGGCGTCTTTATACTGGTAGTCCTTGGGCAGACGCAGCGGCTTGTTGTCGGTCTGGTCCAGCACGGTGTTGTAGCGGAGCGGGCGCAGGATCTCGCTCATGGCGCGGGTCATGTCCTTACGCTCGAGCCCGACATTGCCCATTTCCATCATGGCCATATCCATGGTGGAGTCAGGCTTGCGGTTCTTCTTGCCCTTGGCCTTGCCTTTCACACCCCCGCCGTAGAAGGCCTGGGCGAGCAGAGGATTGGCCAGCCCATTGGTGCCGGTCATGCCATTGCTATGCGCGGCCATCTGGTAGTAGTCCATCTGGGTCCACTTATCGAAGGGGTGGTTATGGCACTGCGCGCAGACCATGCTGGTGCCCAGGAAGACCTGAGTGGTCACGGCCATGTTATCCAGCGGCATGTTGTAGTCGCGGATGTAGTAGCCCACGGCACCATTCTCATAGGTCTTGCCTTTGGCGGTGAGCATTTCCTCCACCATCTCATCGTAGGGCTTGTTGGCAGCCAGGGACTCGCGAATCCAGTTGCTATAGGCGGCACCGGCAGGCTGGCTATTGCCCTGAGTGAGCTGGGATTTCACCCGCAGGATGTCATTCCAGTAGTTGGCAAAGTTTTGCACATAGCCCTCGGAGGCGAGCAGGGTGTCGATCAGCTTGCCACGCTTGTTGGCGCTCTGATCGGCCAGGAAGTCAGTGGTTTCCTTCAGAGTCGGGATACGGCCCACGACATCCAGGTAAATGCGGCGCACGAAGACCTCATCCGTCACCGGGGCATTCGGCTGGATCTTTTCTTTCTCCAGCTTGGCGCTGACGAGGCGATCCATCTCACTCGCCTTCGCCTGAATGCTCTCCAGGGACATCTCGGCTTGAGCCAGACCGGCCAAGGCGGAGAGGACGGTCGCCAATGCCAGAGGCAGACGGCAGCTCTTGGTTCTCTGAATCAGGGTGGTTTTCATGGGGAGTGCTTTTCTAAACAATACGCATCGGCACCGCCGAGGGCACCGCTGTCCTCCGGGGCAGGACACCGGCGAAAACGACAAGCCCTGCGGCATCTTTCACACCACCCGACAGAAAAAATTTGATTTCGAACCTGCTTTTTGAGAGGCTCAACGTTTTTTCAGGAAAAGAGAGGCGTATTTCTCCGCCCAATCCTCCGGCAAGCGCACCGGCTTCCCCGCAGGCATCTGCACCAGAGCCAGGGACTGACGGCAGGTGATCAAGACCGTCTCCTCCCCTGCCCGGCGGATCTCAAACGCCACCCAAAAACGCACCCGCTCCACACTCTCCAGACGGCCCGAGATGATGAGCTCATCCCCGAGCGTCGCGGGCTTGCGATAGTCGATCTCCGTGCGCACCACCACCGGGTAGAGCTGCGTCTGCGCCATGTCGCGCAGCCTCATGCCCAGCTTGGCCGCCAGGCGCGTGCGGGCGGTCTCGATCATGCGCAGGTAGGCGATGTTATGCACCACACCGCCGATGTCGGTGTCGAAAAACATGACTTCCTCGCGTGTTTCGATGGTGGTGTCCGGGTCTTGCATGGCAGGTGATGGCGGTCCGGTGTGTTAAAAGGGGCGCGCGCGCTTTGCAACTTTTCCTGATCAATCGCTTTTACACCCGCAGCCAGCGGAGTAATCAATGGTTCATCCCACCATGCGCCGCGCCATTTACCCTGGAAGTTTCGACCCGATCACCAATGGGCATCTGGATGTCTTGCAGCGTGCCGCCGGGCTTTTCGATGAGCTCATCGTCGCCGTCGCCCAAGACAACGCCAAGCAGAGCCTCTTCACCCTGGAAGAGCGGGTGGAGCTGTTGGTGGATGCCACGGAGCATATCCCGAATCTGCGCGTGATGCCCTTCCAAGGTCTGCTCGTGGACTTCGCCAAGCAACAATCCGCCGTGGCCCTGGTCCGGGGGCTGCGTGCCGTGAGTGACTTCGAGTTCGAGTTTCAGCTCGCCCTCATGAACCGGAAACTGGAGCCGAACCTGGAAACGATGTTTCTCATGCCGCGCGAGGAGCTGACCTACATCAGCAGTCGGCTCGTCAAAGAAATCTCAAGACTGGGCGGAAACGTAAACCAATTTGTGCCCCCCCATGTGGTCGCAGCCCTGAAGAGCAAACAGGGGCTCGGTTGATATCCCCTCACCTTCGTCTCCGGTTTTCGTTCGCACCGCTGTGCTACTCACCTTAGCCCCTTCCCTTTCCCTTTCCCTTTAACTTTAACATCATGAATCCTTTCCAGTTCGATATCCGCAACCTGCCTGAGGATGGCAAGCAAATCAGCGGCACCCAGCCCGCCAGCTTCTTTGCCCTGCCTGAGGCCGATAGCGCCAAGGCCCTCTCGCCCCTGACCTACGACCTCAACATCGTGCGAGATGATAAGGACATCCTCGTGACGGGTCACCTCCAGGCGACGTTCGGCCTCGAGTGCGGCCGCTGCCTCCAGCGCTTCGACTACCAGGTGGATATGGCGGACTACCAGGCCGAAGTTCCCATTGAAAAGGAAACAACGATGGACTTGACAGACCTCGTAAGAGAAGACATCCTGCTCGCCCTTCCGAACTTTCCGCGCTGTGAAGATGGTAACGTTGACCCGCGCGACTGTCCTGCTGAAGGCCACTTCGATCCGACGGATGAACCTGTGGTGAACGAAGAGCCTGGTGCAGACGGCGGAGTCTGGAATGCCCTCGATCAATTGAAATAGCGACCCCTCACTCACATGGCCAACCCAAAACGCAGACAATCCAAGAGCCGCCAACGCCTTCGTCAGGGCGCTAACCGCTGGCGCGCACCTGTTCTCAAGACCTGCCCTGAGTGCGGCACCTCCGTCCCAGGACACGTGGCCTGCCCATCCTGCGGTTACTACAAAGGCCGTCAGGTCCTGAACATCACCGCTGGCGAATAAGCTTCGCCTTCGGAATCCTTCGATTCCTTTTAAAAAACCCTGCCGTTCACTCGGCGGGGTTTTTGTTTTGGCTGCGATGGTGGAGGGGTGCGGGGATTTTTAGACCGAATGAACAAGAGGGACAGGACTTACAGGATCAGCGTGCGCTGGATGGAGGGAATGAAAGCGAAGTGATGCGGCCACTCTTGGCCGCAAGTTCTCGCCCCCACTTCGCTCCTCAAGCTCGCCCCCACCCCGTCACACCGCCCCCCGCTTCGCGCTTCGCCTCTCCGCACTCCTTCGCCCCAGGCTCTCGGAGCGCCCTAGGCACCCACCTTGCGCCCCCGCCTTCCGCCTTCTGCCGGGCGGCGATGGTGGAGGGGTGCGGGGATTTTTAGACCGAATGAACAAGAGGGACAGGACTGACAGGATCAGCGTGCGCTGGATGGAGGGAATGAAAGTGAAGTGATATGAAGTGATATGAAGTGATGCGGCCACTCTTGGCCGCACGTTCTCGCCCCCACTTCGCTCCTCAAGCTCGCCCCCACCCCGTCACACCGCCCCCCGCTTCGCGCTTCGCCTCTCCACACCTTCGACCCAGGCTCTCGCCCCCCCATAGGCCCCACCTTGCGGCCAAGAGTGGCCGCATCACTTGGAATGGCTTCAGGGTTTCAGCCTCCTCCTGGGAGTTCTGCAAATCTGGTTCATCCTGTCTAAAAAATCCCTCGTCGTTCCAATCGACCTCAAGCCCCCCAGCGCCAGACGTGATGAGGGATGTGGGGATGGCATGCACGGGGGTATGGTTCTCCCTGCGATTGGCTCTTCACCCAGGCCCAAGCTATCTTCCACGACCCTTCGGGCCGTGAGGCTGGCAACAGGGCTCTTCTGCCCGTCTAACCCAGGGCTGGCTGCGCAGCGCCCTGGGCTGAATCCCGCGACCCTTTGGGCCGCAAGGCAGCGTGCGCTGGATGGAGGGAATCAAAGCGAAGTGAAGTGATATGAAGTGATGCGGCCACTCTTGGCCGCAAGTTCTCGCCCCCACTTCGCTCCTCAAGCTCGCCCCCACCCAGTCACACCGCCCCCCCGCTTCGCGCTTCGCCTCTCCGCACGCCTTCGCCACAGACACTCGGAGCGCCCTAGGCACCCACCTTGCGGCCAAGAGTGGCCGCATCACTTGGAATGGCTTCAGGGTTTCAGCCTCCTCCGGGGAGTTCTGCAAATGATGATTTTGTCGTCATGGTGAACGATGTCGGGAACGAGCTAAACTGCAAAAAGAACGGAGCAACGCCGGGCTGTGAGGCGGGGCTTGGGAGGTCGGTCTTGGCAAGAGAAATGGTTAGCCGTCAGAATTTACCGGTAGTGACCAACCACTTGGCAAAGGGACTGATGCCAATCATTCCTCGAAATAGTCTGAGTCCACTCGCTTCAGCTCCAGGGTACGGACCGTAGAGACGCCGACCCCATGCTCAATCATAAGGTCAGCCAACCGCCGCCCGTTGATAAGAACGACCTTATGCTGGACGCCACGGGCATATTCGACCGCTGTCTTGTGAAAATCGCTGGTCGTGATGAAAACGCCCTTGTGAGCGTGCTTGCCCACCAGCGCACCAACGAAACTCTGGATCTCAGCTCGCCCTACGGTGGCCTGCCAGCGCTTGGCCTGGACATAGATCACATCCAGCCCAAGCCGGTCCTCATTGATGATGCCATCAATGCCTTCGTCACCCGACTTCTTGGTAACCAAGGCCGCTTCGGCCCGGGAGCCGCCGTAGCCCATGGCAAAGAGGAGATCCACCACCAGCTGCTCGAACTTGTAAGGGTCCATCTTCGCCATCAGATCCAGGAGTTCCGATGAAAGAGTCTGATTCAGCTTCTGGTAAGCTTCTTCAATCTGGTCCGTCGGTGTCTGCTCATCAGGGATGGCGGTCATCACCGCCGCTGTGGTTTCATCCTCAGCCCTGCGCATGACCTTTTCTTGAAAGCTGGGGTAGGTAGCCAGCAGCTTGTTGTCAATCGAGGTCGGGCTCTTCGCCAGGAGGGCACGACCCTCCTCAGTGATGCGGAGGAATCCTTTCTTGGGCTTCATTACCAGCCCCGCCTGCTGCATATACCACCCCGCCCAGCCGATGCGGTTATGCACATAGGTCTGAATGCCACTTGGCAGGCGTTCGGAGCGTTGCGCTTCCGTGAGTTGTAATGCATCAGAAACCCTCTGGGTGCATTCCTTCTGGTGCAGGTCTTTTTCTGCGGCACCAAGCACCAGGAGAAGTGGCAGCATGAGGTCTTGGTAACTGGGAATGGGCATGATGAATGGTGTAAAACCAAAGATTATTTAAGCCTGAACTCCAAGCAATATCGGCTAACCATCAGCCGTCGTTCCGGCGTTGAATATAATCTAGAAGAGGGCGATACCGAGGATCAGCAGGCATCCGAAGCTGTCGGCCCAAAACATGTCGGGTGACCCAATCAACAAATCGGTCTTGTAATCCCCTAGGAAAGTCAGGACCCTCTATAACACGGTAGTTTTCGTTGACCGTGATCCACCCTTTGTCAAAAAGGTCATGGTAAGTGGAAGCCAACAATAGCCCATTCCTGACGTCCAACTTTTCTTGAGGTGTGCACTCAGACCAAGGCGCAATGTGGGCTGCCTCAAGGAGGTCTTCCGCACGGCAGTCAGACATGGCACATTGACCGCCATAAATTTGAAGCAGGGCCTTTCGAAAAATAACCTGTCGCATTCCACGGTCCTCTACCTTTCTATAGACAGCCTCCCAATCTGGCACCGGGAGTATCAGCTTGTGGGCGAGTAATTCTTCCGTCTCTCCAAAGGCAGCAAAATCGAAAGGATTGATTTCCTCTGACCAATCTTTTGCATACACCCGCTCATAGGCTTCTTCTGGATTGTCGATGTCCCAAGCAATAAATCCATGACCAGGGAGTCCATCGCTTTTCCGTACCACGAGGCCAGTCAGAGGAGGCAAGTCTTTTTGAATGCAGTATGTCTGGATTGATTCGAGAAAGAGGCGGCATTGTCGCCAATGGACACCAACCGATTCGGCTAACTCTTTATAGGAGATCTTCCCGCGTTCGGCGGCAGTCCGGGTCAGAACGGGCCAAGCCAATGCTGCGTATTGGATTCGGTTGAATGGCATAAGGAAGACGTGCCTTTATCCTAAGTGAAGACATAATGCAACCAACCTTACAACTCCATGCTCTCCAGCCTCTGCTTCCGTTCCTTCCAGTCGGGCACCAGTTGCGAGAGGAGGCTCCAAAAATGCTTGCCGTGATCGGGGTGTTTCAAGTGGCAGATTTCGTGGATGATCACGTAGTCCACGCAGGCGGAAGGAGCCTTGATGAGGTCGGGGTTCAGGCAAATGGTGCCATCAGGAAGGGCGCTGCCCCAGCGTTTGCTCATGGCTCTAAGCCGAAGATGGGGGAGGGGCAGACGGCGATCCAGACACCAGGTGCGCCAGCTTTTTAACCGCTGTTGAAATTGATGTCTGGCGTGGCTTCGATACCATTCCTGGAGGGCTTTTTTGACTTCGGGCTGTGCCTTGTCAGGGACTTCCACATGCAGGAAGCCTCCTCTTAGGCTCACCTTTGCCGGACTACCTGCGGTCACCTTTAGCAAATACTGCCTCCCCAGATAGCGGTGGGTGGCTCCACTGACATATCGCGGGGGGGGGCGCACGGCATTCATGTCACGGAAAAGCCGCCGTTGGGTCCGTATCCATCGCAAGCGTTTCTCCACCTTCTTCAGAATCGCATCCACAGGTGCTGCTTCTGGCGCGATCAGCTCCAGGTCACCATTGGGCATTACACTGATGGCCAGGGTCTTGCGTCCGGTGCGTTTGAGCTGCGCTGAACCCGCAACCGTGTCGATGATTTCAAAGTCAGACATCCTCGGTGCGATGCATAGCGATGCGGATGGCCGTTTCGATGATGGCATCCATCTGGGCAAAGGTCAGCGTGATGCCTTTCTGACTCTGAAGGCTGAAAAGGAAATCATCCAGGTCATTTCGCATCCGGTTCTGAGCGTCCACGTTCTCACGCCATCGCACCACGGCATGTCGGCGGATGATGTCTTCCATTTCACACGCGGCTTCAGCCAGGATTTGTTCTGTGGGAGGAGCCGTGGAAGCAGGGCTGGTTCCATATTCAGCACCGTCTTCTTTCACCACGTTACCGCTGGCTGTTTCGTCATTGGCAGATCCTGGGCTGCCTGCCAGTTGCTCTTTCAGCGCTCCAAAAAAGGCCCGCGACAGATCTCTTTCCTTGAGCACATCTGGGCCTTCCTGGGTATTACCGCCACGTGCCTGTTCCATCACGGAAGTCACTCGTGCCAAAAGCTCTGCTTCGCTGATCCGCTGGGCTTTGTAGTCATCAATGGCCTGTTGCAGCAGGGCGGAAAGTTTGCGGTAGAAGAAGGGATCTTCCTCCATCTTCTCGGTGATGGTCTTTTTCGTGCGGTTAGCGATGGTGTCCGCTTTGGCACGGTCACTCTTCATCTTTTCCACCTCCTTTTCAAAAGCCTCGCGCTCGAAGATGTTTACTGGCTCCACCACCTGGATCACCTCATCCGCCTGAACATAAGTATTCAGCATCTTCTGGATCTGCTTCTCGTAGTCGCGGTAGTCGATCTCCTCCGCGTAGCGGATCTTCACGCTGGCACGAAGGTTTTGGAAAAAGCCTGCATCCCGCTTATAACGTGAGGTCTTTTCTTCCGGGGTGGCGTTCACCCAGTGGATGCTGGACAGCGCCATCTTCAGCACCCGGCAGAAGGCGGAGAGGCGACTGTAAAACTCCTCCCGCACCTCCTTGCTTTCCAGGGCCAGTTCAAAGGACTCTTCATCCTTCTTATTTTTCACTTCCTTGAATAAATTCCAGAGCGCGTCATGCAGAGCAGGAAGCTGTTTCAGTTCCTCAGCTACCTGGGTGAGGGTGCCTTCCAGATCCTCTTTATCGAACTTCTCTCCCAGAGTGCTGTAAAGCTCCAGCGCGTCATAGAGCTGGGTCACCACACCATAATAATCAATGATGTAACCAAAGTCCTTCCCTGGATGCAGGCGGTTCACGCGGGCGATGGCTTGCAATAAGGTGTGCTCACGCAGGCTGCGGGCGATGTACAAGACCACATTGCGTGGTGCATCAAAGCCGGTCAGCAGCTTGTCCACCACGATGATGATCTCAGGCTCCTCACCCTTTTTGAAGCCATTGATGATCTGGCGGTTATACTCCTTTTCCGTGCCATACTTGGCCATCATCACCTTCCAGAACATCTCCACGCTTTCATCACGCTCCGCAGTCTGATGTTCATCCACGTTCTCGATCTCTCCAGGGCCGGAAATCACCACCTCGCTCTTCACTTTGCCGAACTGGTCCAGGAAGCGTTTCAGGATCAAAGCCTCCCTTTTTCCTGAGGCTGTGAGCTGCCCCTTGAAGCCGGTATCCTTCCACTGCTGGGAAAAATGCTGCGAGACATCCCAGGCGATCAGATAGAGGCGGCTCTCCAGTTTGTTTAGTTCGTCCCGCTGACTGAACTTCCGTTTCAGGTCGGCCTTCTGCTCCTTGGTCAGGCCCTCGCTCATGGCCTCAAACATCATGTCCACGGCCTTCTGGTTCACCTCCTGCATGATGTGCCTCCCTTCATAGAGCAGCGGCACCACCGCCTCGTCTTCCACCGCGTCGCGGATCGTGTAGGCAGGTTCAATGAAGCCGCCAAACTTGTGCGCAGTGTTCTTCTCCTTCTTCATCAGCGGTGTGCCGGTGAAGCCGATGTAGCAGGCCCGCGGCAGGGCCTTCTGCATCTTGATGTTGGCCTCTCCGTATTGGCTGCGGTGGCTCTCATCCACCAGCACAAAGATGTCCTCATCGTCATTCTTGAAGGTGTCGCTGGCGTTGGCCGCCGCCCGGAATTTATCCAGCACGGTGGTGATCACTGGCACCCGGTCATCGGCCATCAGTTCCTGCAGATGTTTGCCCGTCTTCGCCTGCTGCGGATCTTTTCCGCACTGGTGGAAGGTTTTGTAAATCTGCTCATCCAGATCAATGCGGTCCGTAACTAGCAGGATGCGTGGATTCGGGATGCTGGGTTCCATGGCCAGTGCCTTGCCCAGCAGCACCATGGCCAAAGACTTGCCGCTGCCCTGGGTCTGCCAGATGACGCCGCCTTTGCGTTTGCCCTGAGGGTCCCGCTGGCGCACGCGTTCCAGAGTGCTGCGGATGGCAAAGTATTGCTGGTAGCGGGCCACCTTTTTGACTGCCCCGCCTTCGTCATAGATGATGAACTGCCGTGCCAGCTCGATGAGTCGCTCCGGGCGGCACAGGGACCACAGCAAGTAATCCTGCCCTGTCGGCTCACGCCCATGCATGGCCTGCTCCTCCATGTCATTTTGGGCAAAGGCAAAGACACCTTTGAAGAGTTTGGCATGCTCCTCAGGCCGCAGCGGGCTGTTCACCGCCGCACGCACCTGTTCGCTGACATCGCTCATCTCCCGCCACTTGGCCCAGAACTTCAGCGGCGTGCCGGTGGTGGCATAGCAGCCTTCATTCTTGTTCAGGGCCAGCACGAGCTGGCTGTAGATGAACAGATGGGGGATTTCATCCTCCTGCCAGTTTCGGATGACCTGCCGGGTGGCCTGCTCCAGCGAGCCCTTCTCCTCTGGTCGTTTACATTCGATGACGACGAAGGGGATGCCATTGACAAAACACACGATGTCAGGCCGCCGGGTCTCATGACTGCCCGTGCGTTCCACCTCAAACTCCGCTGTGACGTGGAAGACATTGTTGCGCGGATTCTGCCAGTCAATGTAGCGCAGGCTGAACCCCTTCGTCTCTCCCTCAATCGCCTGGTCCAGGCTCTTGCCCAGCGTTAGCAGATCATAGACTTTCTCACTGCTGCGCACCAGCCCATCAAAAGGAACGTCCCGCAGTGCTTCGATGGCCTTGATGATGTTCTCCTCGGAGAAAGCCAACTCACGCCCCTTGAAATGGATCTTGTTCAGCCGCCGCAGTTGCTGTCCCAAAATGCCCTCCAGCAGCACCCGCCCCATCTTCCCCTTCCGCCCCACCGCTGTTTCCTCCGAGGTCAGGAAGCCATAGCCAAGCTGCTGCAAGGTGCGCAGTGCCGGGATCTGGCTGATGGGGGCTTCTTGGAAGGAGGGGTTCATGCGTTTTCCTCCCAGGGCAATCCCAGCGCATGGAAATACGGGCGGAAGCCTTCCCTCACGATCTGGGCCACCATGTTCACGAAGTCGTCTTTTTCACCGCGCACGTGGTCGGCATCCAGAGCGGTATAGTAGGACAGCCGCAGCGTCACGGGCAGCACGGCTGGCGGGTAACCGGCCTTCATGAGCTCCAGATTCATGAGCAGGCGTGAGGTTCGGCCATTGCCGTCCACAAAGGGATGGATTTTGACGAAGTCACTATGCACACGGGCGGCGCGTTCCACAGGGTGCAGGGACATCGCCTCGGTCTGATACCAGGTGATGAAGTTCTCCATCAGCTCCGGCACGCGGACCTGATCCGGCGGCAGATGTTCTGCGCCTGAGATACGCACGTTGACGCTGCGATAGCGGCCTGCGTTGTCGTCATCAATGCCTTTGAGAATGAGCTGGTGCAGGGATTTGATCGTCCACTCCGTCAGCGGTTCGTTCTTCTGCACCAGGTCCTCCAGCAGCACGATGGCGTTCTTGTGGTTCACTGCCTCCAGATGCTCGCGGATGGACTTCCCGCCAATGGTGATGCCCTCCAGCACCACCTTCGTTTCCTGAAGTGTGAGCGTGTTCCCCTCGATGGCATTGGAATGGTAGGTCCAACGCACGATGAGGTCCTCCCTCAGATTGCGCACAATCGCCGGGTCCAGCGGGCGATGCTGGTCCAGCGTGGCCTTCAGGCGGTCGATATCGGGATAGGTTTTCATGGGAGTTGGTTCGGTGGACTCTCGTGTCTTTTTAGAATGCGATCCAATGAAGGGGCGCGATGGGCATTCATCGTTGGATAGGGCATATCAATCCCACACATACCGTTCATCGTATTCGATTTCGTATTTGCGCAAAAACGCCCGGAACTCGTCCTGAAACGTCTTTACCCGGTGATGCTCCCGCTGATTGCGGATGTATTCGCGGACTTCTTCGACCGCCGACTGGCTCACGGAGAAGGCTCCATAGCCCGCTTGCCAATGGAATCCCCGGTAGGTCTCTCCGTGCTCCCGCAGCCATTCCGTGGCGCTCTTTTTCAAACCGCCGACCACATCGCTCAGGGGCATCGTCCGCCCGAGCAGAAAAAGCACATGCGCATGATCTGGCTCCGAGTTGATTTCAACGGGCATGCAATCCATGCCCTTCAACGTCCCGCCGATGTAGGCGTGCAATTCATGGCGGATGTCGTCCATGAGCACGCGCTCACGGTTCTTCGTGGAGAAGACCACATGAACATAGAGTTTGGCGAGCGATTGTGGCATGGCGCGAACAGTGCGTCAGGGGTGGATGAGAGCTTCTCGCGCCCCTTCAGGGCGCGATGAAATGGAAATGGCATGAAATCTCGTTCCCAGGGCATCAGTCGCCAAGGCTCCTTCAGCCCTGGGCTGGAATCTCGGTCCCCCTTGGGGACGCCGAAAATTAGCCCAAAGGGCAGCGAGACAGCATGGAGTGAATTTTGTCCCCCGTTGAGAGCGATGCATTGCGGCCCAAAGGGCAGCGGGATAACATGGCTTGATCCTTGTTCCCCGTTGGGGG
>NZ_FUYE01000025.1:33201-43605 GCF_900167535.1 Prosthecobacter debontii | reverse complement strand
CGTTGGGGGTCGTTCATTGCGGCCCAAAGGGCAGCGGGATCGCATGGCTTGAGCCTGGTTCCCCGTTGGGGGTCGTTCATTGCGGCCCAAAGGGCCGGGAGAACATAGCCCAGGGCTGAGCGAAGCGATGCCCTGGGTGCCCTGGGATGCGTTCCAAGCACACCACCCCGGTGCCCTGAAAGGGCACGAGAGGCGTCCGAAGTCGGAAGAGTGGAATGGTTGGTGAACATCGGATCAGGCGATGATTGGTAATGCGTCCTCGTTTATGGATTGACTCGGATCTTCCCCGTCAGCAGCCGCTGCATCAGACCCCGTTTTTGCTGGTCGAGGGCGGTGCGTTGGGTGCGGAGGTTTTTGATGAAGATGGAAAGGTTTTCGAAGAGTTCCCCGAGCTGGGCTTGCTCAGCTGGTTCAGGGGTTGGCACGGTCACCGAAAAAAAGTTCGATGCGGTTAGATTTAGTAGCCCATCATTGCGAACTCCTGCATTGATCAGGCGGTGGAGGCCGTGATTCAGGCCACCGTAAAGAAAGAAATGTTTGTAGAACAAGGGGGAGTCACTTTCTGAACGAAGCCGGAAAGAAATCCAGACATTGGGCACGGCTCCTTCTTCAAACTCTTCAAGGCGATAAACGCATCCTTGTGGGTATCTGTCGGAGTTGCCTTTGTTGTAAGAGAACTCGCCCTTCTTGAGCAGAACATAGTTCTCGATGTTCCTTCCTGCGATCACCCGGCTGAACTTCTCCCGTTGATCGACGAAGCCTCTACCTGCTGCTGAGAACATGCTCAGGCTCTCCTACAATTGTCCGGTCAACCCGCTCGAACACGGCATCCAAACTCTTGTGCTTCCACGGCTTCGAAAAGCCCTTGAGCCTGCGGCGACCGGTGAGGAGCTGTTGCATGAGGGCCTTCTTACGGCGCTCCTGGACTTTGATGAGAGCGTCGAGCTTTTCCAACGCATCATCCCAGGTGCTCAAGATGTCGGCGATCTTGCGTTGTTCGGAAAGGGGTGGCTTAGGGACAGGATATTCTTCGAGAGCTTCAAGAGGCAGTCTTCCTGTTCCGTGCCCTGCGGTTGTCACAAGGCTTCGAACCCTCGCGTTTTCTGCACGCAGAAAGTAAGCGATGAATCGTGGGTCCATCGACGCGTCATTGGGCACAAGCGCCTTAACGTCTTGGTTAAACGCTCCTCGACAGCGGAGGATACCAACAGGCACCTCTTTCATGAGGGTCATGCCGCGTACCAGCACGAGAATCGTGTTTGGCTCACAAACTCTCGTTCCTTTGCCAATGGCCTCTTCGCTCACGTGCTCAATCGAGTCGTGAAGATAAAGGCTCTTTAAATCTTTGCCTGAAAACCAAGGGACCGTGCCATTCCAGTAACCGGGATTCCCACGCGAAGGGGTTCCTCCAGACTTAGTTGCGACTAGTTCGCCTAGTTCAAAGACCGGCCATTTTGTTAGTTTCATACCCCCAGCTCCTCCAAATAATCCTGCATCTTCGCCCTCACGGTGGCGAGTTCGGATTCGAGACGGGTGATGTCGGCCTTCACGGCATCGAGATCAATTTCGGCCTCCTCCTCAAAGGTGTCCACGTAGCGGGGGATGTTGAGGTTGAAATCGTTGTCGGCGATCTCCTGGGGCGTGGCTCGGTAGGCGTATTTTTCCACGGTCTGGAAGGCCCGGTAAGTGCCGACGATTTTTTGCAGATGCTCGTCCGTGAGGACGTTTTGGTTCTTGGCATCCTTGTATTCGCGTGAGGCATCAATGAAGAGCACATCACCATGGGTCTTGCCTTTATTGAACAGCAGGATGGCGGCGGGGATGCCGGTGCCGAAGAAGAGATTGGCCGGAAGGCCGATAACGGCTTCTAACAGATTTTGCTCAATGAGCTTCTGACGGATTTTCCCCTCCGCAGCTCCGCGAAACAGAACGCCATGAGGGACAACGACGCCGACCTTGCCGGTGGCCTCGCGAGCAGTCTCGATCATGTGGGTGATGAAACCCCAGTCGCCTTTGGACTTAGGCGGCAGGCCGCGATGATAACGATGGAAGGGATCTGCCGCAGCCTCTTCATATCCCCATTTGTCCAGGGAGAAGGGAGGATTGGCGACGACGATGTCGAACTTCATGAGCTGGTCATTTTCCACCAGACGTGGATTTCGCAGCGTGTCGCCCCACTCAATGCGGAAGTTGTCCATGCCATGAAGGAACATGTTCATTCGGCAGAGGGCATGAGTGGTGCCGTTCATTTCCTGGCCAAAGAGAGCAAAGTCCCGTTCATCGGCCTGACGCCCAACCTTGATGAGCAGGGAGCCGGAGCCGCAAGTAGGATCACAAATGGTGTCGCCCTTCTTCGGGGCCAGCAGTTTGGCCAGCAGGCTGGAGACTTGACCAGGGGTGTAGAATTCTCCGGCTTTTTTCCCGGCATCCGAGGCGAAGCGCTCCAGCAGGTATTCATACACATTGCCAATAACATCCTCCTCCCCCACAACGGAAGGGCGCAGGTCCAGGCGTGGATCGGCAAAGTCCTGGAGCAGGAGTTTCAGCTTGGCATTGCGGTCCTTGGTCTGGCCGAGCTTGTTTTCCGAATTGAAATCCACCTCACGGAAGACGCCGGTGAGCTTGGCCTTGTTGGCCTCCTCAATACCCGCCAGGGCGACGTTCATGCGTTCGCCGATGTCAGGCTCATTACGCTGGTTGTAGAGGCTGAGGAAGTCGCAGCCGTCAGGGAGCTGAAAGCGTTCGCGGGCCAACCGACGGGCCACGCGCTGTTCATCACCTTTGTATTCGATCATGTACGCATCCCGGTGGTCGCGCCAGACATCGGACATGTACTTCCAGAAGAGCATCACGAGGATGTAGTTGCGGTAATTTTCAGCATCCACAACGCCCCGAAAGGTGTCACAGGCACGCCAGGTGACGTCGTTGATTTCAGATTGGTTGACTTTGCGCATAGGGGGACAGATCAGGAAAGGGGGGCTTTTTGCAGAAGGGTGGATTGCAGATGCTGATGACGAACAAAGGCGAGCCGCTCTGACAACTGGCGTTCCTGGGTGGCCAGCTTGTCAAGTTCCACGATGACAGCCTGCTTGGTTAATGGAGGCAAGGGTAAGGCGAGGCCCGCCAGATCTCCCCGCTGAATGGTCTGCACCAAGGTGCCTTTGCGATGCGTGGAAAAATGCTGTGCAGCGGTCTCGCTGCGAAGAAACCAGGCTAAATATTCTGGGAAAACACGACTGAAGTCACAACGGACAATGAAAAACTGGGCACCGACAATGACATTCTGATCAGGCAGATCAAAAGCATAGGCGGTGGTGCGGAGGCCGCGATTGGGAACCAGGACATCCCCGAATCGCAGAAACAGGTCTGGCTTGACGGATTCGCCGGGCTCAAATCTCAAAAGGTCAGGGTTCGTGAGGTGTCCATCATCCGAGACATCGCTGATGCGGATCATCTGGCAAGACCCGTTGGGGTCGGGACGAGTCGCGTCCCGACCCCGCAGGGTGACCCCCATGCGGACAGATGCAATTTGGCCGATGGGGATCAGGTTCATGGTGGGCACTCAGGCAGGCTGAGCAGGTTGTTGGGCTGATCACCGTCGTTGATGGTCTTCAGGTATTTATTTCCTGCGGCGCTCTTGGCGACGATGACCCTGACCGTGTCTCCCCCGACGCTCACGTAAAAGGTCCACTTTCCCGATTCGATACCTTCAATGGCCTCGTCCAGGGTGAGTTTCCAGCGTTTCCCGTCAGGGTTGATACCTCCCACGTTTTGGATGCGCTCGTGCGCACTGGTGCGGTTGGTTTTATTGATGTAGCGTATTTGGTGGCTTGTTGCCATGGCGTGTATCTAGGTCTAGCGTTTTAAAAAACCGCCAGGCCAGCCACTGGAGGGAAATTGTTGCACCTCTACCGCCTCCGAGTTACAATTCAGATGTCTAGGCTGATCGTCGCTCTCGAGCGTCATCGGTTCAAAAAGGCCCGGGTTGCCACGAGGTAGCTCGGGCTTCTTTTTGACTGGCAGGCACCATCATGTCACGCTCGTATGCTAAGTCAAGATTATTTTTTTACACACTTACCAATCGTGAAATAAGCATCAAACAGATCCTGTGCTTATCAGCCGTTCGCTCAGCGTGAATTGCCTTCTGTCTCCAGCCACCCGATTTTGCCCCCTTGACGGGTTTTCAGTCCGATTGAGTCATTTATCCTTGTGGCAAGAGCCGAACTTTTAACGCCTGTTGGAGCAACTCGACTTCGTCGTTGCACCCCCAGCTACGCCCTCCCTTTCAATTCAAGCGTGGAGACAAGGGGATTCGAACCCCTGACCTTTTCATTGCGAACGAAACGCTCTACCAACTGAGCTATGCCCCCTTCACGTGGCATAACCAATAACATGGCGGGCCAGAAAGCAACGATTTTTCTTGGGGGGAGGGAGTGGTGATCAGGGGTCAGGGGTCAGGGGTCAGGGGTCAGGGGTCAGGGGTCAGGGGTCAGGGGTCAGGGGTCAGGGGTCAGGAGTCGGATCACCTCGCGGGCTGATGCGCTTCATCCCCTGCCCTTCATGCCTTCACGCTCGGGTGGCGATCTTGCGGGCGAGTTGGCCGAGGGCGTCGTTCATGGCTTTCACGTGGTCGGCGGCGCTGGCGCCGGGGGGGAGCGGCACTTCGGTGCGGAAGGATTGATAGGGCAGCTCGGTGCCTCGCACGGTCTGGATGCGCCAGGTGCATTCGAGGATCATCGCCCCGGTGGCGTCGGGATCAAATCGCAGCACGCGCAGTTCCACGAGCCCGGTGTAGTCCAGGGTGAGGAAGTCGCTCACGGGCAGGATGGTGGTGGAGCCGGTGAGGCGGCTGAGATTGGCGGCGGTGACGCGGGCGATGCCTTCGGTCAGAGGCTCCAGCCAGAGCTGGGAGTCCATGACTTTCACGGAGCCGGTGGCGTCTCGGCTGACGAGCTGCTGGCGGTCCAGGTAGCTCGGCAAGGAGGGGCGGGCGACGGCGAGGGCGGGGGTGGAGGAAGAACCGGCCTTGAACGGGATGGCGGGGTCCAGCACATGCCGGGTGGCGGGGTCATTGACGGGCTTGAAGGTGCTGCAGGAGGCGAGCGCGAGCAGCGCGAGGCCCCAGGCCGGCAGGGAGCGGGAGAGAAAGGTAGTCATCGAGTCAGTCTTTGTGTTCCTTGCCCATGAGCAGGGCGTTGGGATTGCGTTTCAGGTCATTGGCCAGCTCGGTGATGGCGCGGGCGGCGCGCTCGGTTTCCTGGAGCACGGCCTGCAGGCGCATGAGCACGGGGCCGCGCGGATTCGTCACGCTGGAGAGTTCTTTGCCCACCTGCTGGATCTCCTCCAGGCTGGCGGTGGCTTGATCGGCCACTTTGGAGAAATCGGCGATCAGAGGGTCGATGCCGGCATTGGCTTTGGCCGCGAGTTGCTTCCACTCCACCAGGGATTCATCGAGGTGCTTGATGGCGTTTTGCAGGTGCTCGTTGGAGGTGATGGCGCGGATGTCGGCGGTGGCGGCGGTGACGTTGTCGCTGATGGCTTTCAGGTCGAGGTCATCGATCTGTTTTTGGGCCGATTCCAGGACGCCGCGCAGGTCTTTGGCGATGCCTTCGAGATCCAGCGAGTTGATCTTTTTCAAGCCATCCGCCACTCCGGCGATGAGTTCATCGATCTCGGTGGCGATGGTGGGCACGGTGGGGTAATCCGCGACGGTGCGGCCGTCATAGACGAAGCCGGGCTGATCCGGGACGATGTCGAACTCGATGTAGAGCAGCCCGGTGAGCAGGCTCTGCTGCTTCATCCCGGCGCGCAGGCCGCGATCGACCGCGCGCTTCACGCCTTCCCGGGTGGAGAAGTCGATGCTGAGGCCGGAGGTGGAGCCGATGGTGTTGATCTGTTTTTCCGCCAGCTCCACGACCACGGGGATGATCTTGCGATTCTGCTCCGTATCCACCAGCACATGGATGGAGGAGACGGTGCCGATGCGCACGCCGCCGAAACGCACGTCTGAGCCGACCTGGAGGCCGACGGCGCTTTTATCAAAGTGCAGGAGGATGCGGTGGGTCCGCTCGAAATACTTTCCGGCCCCGAAAAGCACGGCTGCGATGGCTGCGATGAGCAAACCGAAGAGCGTGAATGCTCCGATCAGCGTGGGGTTGGCCTTTTGACTCATGAGGTGAACAAATAAAAAGTTAGACGGGGCACGGGACTAGGAACTGGAGACGGGAGACTCGGACTCCGCCCCTCGATTCAAAAAGCGTCGCACATTGGGATTATCGGAATGATCCCGCAGCTCGGACGGGTTGCCGACGGCCCCGAGGGTGCGTGTTTCCGTATCCAGAAAGACGCTGTTGTTGGCGATGGCAAAGATGCTGGCCAGCTCGTGGGTGACGATGACGACGGTGGAGCCCAGGCTATCCCGCAGGCGCAGGATGAGATCATCCAGCCGCCGGGAGCTCAGCGGGTCCAGCCCGGCGCCGGGCTCATCCAGGAAGAGGATGTCCGGGTCCAGGGCCATGGCTCGGGCGATGCCTGCGCGTTTATTCATGCCGCCGCTGACCTGGCTGGGGTAGTAGTCCTCATAGCCGGAGAGGCCCACCAGCGCCAGCTTGTAGGCGGCCAGGTCACGGATGTCTTTGGCCGAGAGGGGGGTGAACTCCTGGAGAGGCAGGGCGATGTTTTCCGCCAGGGTGAGGGAGGACCAGAGAGCGCCGGACTGATACATGACGCCAAACCGGCGGATGAATTTCTCCCGGCCTTCGTCATCGGCCGCCGTGAAGTTTTCCCCATCGTAAAAGACCTGGCCGCGGGCAGGCTCGCGCAGGCCGATGAGGTGGCGCAGCAGCGTGCTCTTACCACAACCACTGCCGCCCATGATCACAAAGATGTCCTGGGCCTGAATGTCGAAGGTGAGATCCTTCATCACCACAAAGGAGCCGTAGGCCATGGTCACCTCACGCACGGAGACCCTGGCCTGAGCGGCAGCGGGAGCGGCGGCGGCGGCAGCGGTCTGGGGGGCTGGAGGTGAGGCGGGCATGCGAGGGAGGAGGGATGAGGGAGTGGGATGGGGGAAAAACGAGGTCAGATATCCAGCACGGTAAAGATGGCGGCGAAGGCGGAGTCCAGGATGATGATGGCGGTGATGGAGGCCACCACGGCCCGGGTGGTGGCCTGGCCGACGGCCGCGGAGGAGTTCCCCGCCATCATGCCCTGCATGCAGCCGCTGATGGCGATGGCGGCGGCAAAGAAGAAGCTCTTGAAGACGCCCAGGGAGGAGGTGGTGAGATCAATGGCGGCCACGGTTTCATTCCAGTAAAGCACCGGGGGAATGCCCACCATGGCCCCCACGAGCATGCCGCCCAGGATGCCGATGATGTTCGAGTAAATGGTCAAAATCGGCAGCATGAGCAGCAGAGCCAGCAGGCGCGGCAGCACGAGGAAATCGAACGGGTTCAAACCGAAGGTGCGCAGGGCATCGATCTCCTCATTGGCCTTCATGCTGCCCAGGTGCGCGGCAAAGGCGGCGCCGGTGCGGCCACTCATGATGATGCCCGTCATCACCACACCCATCTCACGCACCATGGCGATGCCCACCAGATCCGCCACGAAGATATTGGCCCCGAAGTTGGTGAGCTGCACATTCCCGACAAAGGCCAGGATGAGGCCGATCAAGAAACTGATGAGGGAGACGATGGGCAGTGCCTCGATGCCGCACTCCTGCAGCGTCATCCAGAAATCCTGCTGCCGAAACCGCGCCCGCCCGGTGAAGAACCGCCCCACCGAGAGCACCGACTCACCGACAAACTCCGCCATGGCCTTCATGCCCGCCCAGATGCGCAGGGTGAGCTTACCCAGCTCCCGGAGGTCTGAGCTCTGGCCGCTGCGTGTCTTCGCCTCACTGCGCTCCGGCACGGCCAGGGCCAGCTCCATGAGGCCACGGAGATTCTCAGGCAGGCCCTCCAGAGAGGCCGTCTCCCCCTCCCCTGGCGGAGCGGCGCGGAGATGGGCCAGGAGGAAGGCCGGGAGGGTGGAGTCAAACTCCTCGAGCCCCTCCGTCTCATAACGATCGGCCGGCTTTTCCGGCACCTGCCCCTCCACCGTCACCGCAGGGCCGCCGCGTTTCCACTCACCGGAGAGTTTGAGAATCACCGAGCCCCCAGCCTGGGTCCAGATCGCCGTGGGAGTTTGCGAGGCTGAGGGAGAAGTCACTGCGGCGATCATGGCCTAATTCGGGTCTGCCAACAACCATCGTTTTTGGCGGCCCTGACAGGGGTGCCATTTGTCCCGGACGGCAAAGAACCCTTCCGTGAGGATGAATCCGCATTTGCAAACTGCCTGAGGCACGCTTTACACTGACACTCTCATTTTGAAAAAACTAGCTCCAGAGGCATGAAAATCGCGTTGGATGTCATGGGTGGTGACTGCGCCCCACAAAATCCCATGGGCGGCGTGAAGCTGGCCCTGGAAACCTTGCCGCAGATCGAGAAGATTTACCTCGTGGGCTCGCCTGAGGCCATCGAGCGTGAGATGCAGGCGCAGGGCATCCCCGCCAGTGACAAGCTGGAGATCGTGCCCGCCACCCAGGTGGTGGACATGAGCGACAGCGGCCTGGACGCCGTGCGGAAAAAGAAGGACAGCTCCATCGCCCGCGCCGTGGATCTGGTGAAGGAAAGGAAAGCCGATGCCGTGGTCAGCGCCGGGCACACCGGAGCCGCCGTCACCGCCAGCCTCATCAAGCTGCGCACCCTGCCCCATATCGAGCGCCCGGCCATCGCCGCCATCATGCCCTCCATGACCAGCCCCTGGGTGCTCATCGATGCCGGTGCGAATCCGGACAGCCTGCCCGAGCACCTCGTCCAGAACGCCCTCATGGGCAGCGCCTATGCCAAGCACGTGCTCGGCCGCAAAGAGCCCCGCGTGGGCCTCATGTCCAACGGCACCGAGGAGGAAAAAGGCAACGCCCTGTGCAAAGAGACCGGCAAGCTCCTGCGCACCACCCCAGGCATCCACTTCATCGGCAATGTCGAAGGTCATGACCTCTGGGAAACTCCGCCCGATGTCGTGGTCTGTGATGGCTTCACCGGCAACATCATCCTGAAGACCTCCGAGGCCCTGGCCCATGCCCTCTTTGGCATGATCAAGACCGAGATCGTCAGCTCCGCCCGCACCAAGATCGGCGGCTTGCTGGCCAAGCCCGCCTTCAAACGCATTCACAAAAAAACCAGTGCCGACGAATCGGGCGGCATGCCCCTCCTGGGTCTCAACGGCATCACCATCATCGCCCATGGCGGTGCCAATGCCTATGCCATGAAAAACGCCATCCGCATGGCGTGCGAGACCATCACCCATCAGGTCAATCCTCACATCGAGGCCGCTATCTCCCAACATCTTCTCATCCATGCCCAAGCCTAGTTCGCAGCCCTTCTGCGCCTCCAGCATCATCGGAACCGGCAGCTACATGCCGGAGAAAGTCATGACCAATGACGACCTGTCCAAGTTCGTGGACACCTCCGATGAATGGATCACCACCCGCACAGGGATCAAAGCCCGCCGCATCGCTGCCGAGAATCAGGCCACCAGCGATCTGGCCAGTGAAGCCGCCCGCCGCGCCATGGAGGCCGCAGGCATCACCGCCGAGGACATCAACCTCATCGTCGTGGCCACCGTCACGCCGGACATGTTCTTCCCCTCCACCGCCTGCATCGTGCAGAAGAAGATCGGCGCCGCGAATGCCGTCTGCTTTGACATCAGCGCCGCCTGCTCCGGCTTCCTGTATGCGCTTCAGGTCGCCCGCCACTTCATCAATACCGGTAACCGCACCACCGCCCTCGTCATCGGGGCGGAGAAGCTCAGCAGCCTCATCAACTGGCAGGACCGCAACACCTGCGTGCTGTTTGGCGATGGTGCCGGAGCCGTGGTCATCCGCCGCGCCGAAGAGAGTGAAGACGCCCCTGGCCGTGTGCTCTCCACCGTCATGGGCAGCGATGGTAACCTGACCGACCTGCTCAAGGTGCCCGGTGGTGCCAGCGCCTGCCCGATCACGCCTGAAAACGTCCTCAGCCGCCCGAACACCATCCACATGGAAGGGCGTGAGACCTTCAAGCACGCCGTCACCCGCATGTGCCAGGCCGCTGAGCAGGCTCTGGAGATTGCCGGTTTAACCAAAGAGGATATCAGCATGGTCATCCCGCACCAGGCCAATGCCCGCATCATCACCGCCATTGCGGATCGCCTCGGCCTGCCTCCGGAGAAGACCTTCATGAACCTGGACCAATACGGCAACACCAGCGCCGCCACCATCCCCGTGGCTCTGGATGAAGCCCATCGTCAGGGCAAGATCAAGAAAGGCGACATCGTCCTCCTCGTCGCCTTCGGCGGCGGCTTCACCTGGGCCAGCTCGGTGTT
>NZ_FUYE01000025.1:3011-32516 GCF_900167535.1 Prosthecobacter debontii | reverse complement strand
CAGAATTCAGGATGGGTTTTGACCGCTTCTGTGAATCCTGAATATCTCTCCCAGGCCCTCATGAGTTTGGTCAATAACCTTGGGGCTTTGATAAATGGGCAGCCCGTCGAATGACAACCCCAACGGGTTGCGGCCATGCCGCAGGATGTTCAACGTCATGGATCGACCAATGAGCAACGACCAATGATCCCGCATGCGGGAACGAATGACCCATGACCAACGACCAATGACCCATGACAACCCCAAGGGGGTTGCGGCCTTGAGCCCAGGGTTGGCACAACCCTGGGTAGGCTCATGTCACCTACCGCCGCATGCCGACAAACCCCAACGGGGTTTCGTCCATGCAGGATGTTCAACGTCATGGATAGAATCCGTCGTCAACGTGTGCGCGTAGCCTCGGTCAAGCGGCCCTGTTGGGGAAAGATCGACCCCGTGAAACGTCGAGCCCCTTCCATGCTTTTGTCGCGAGCCAGAGAGGCAGGGAGAGGAGCGTGGCCCATCCTCCCCCGCCCTTTTCTTCTCAGCTTCACCGCCCTTGGAAGACGGCGGACAAAGTGTCCGCGCCCCTCTCCTCTCGTGCTGTGTCCGCCCCTTCTTGGATGGGCTGCATGATGGTTGTTCAACACGCTCTTCATTTCACCCTCCCTCACGGCCTAACAAGACCTTGCTTGCAACTCAGCCCCTTGGCCTTAAGGGATGCAGATTTCATACGGCCTTGCGGTCCCCAAAAGAGACGTTGAGGTCATCCTGCCTCAGAGACCTCAAGAGAGGTCGATTTCACCCTGCCTTGCGGCCCAAAGGGTCGCGGGATTCAGCCCAGGGCGCCGCGCAGCCAGCCCTGGGTGAAGTATGAACAAGCCCTGTGGCCAGTGTCGCGGCGCGGCCTGAAGGGTCGCGGGAGAGGTGTGTGGCGGTGAAGATGAAGTCGCCCGGAAAACCCTGCATCGCCAGGCTGCAAAACGGAGGGGTGATGCGGATGATCAATCGCCTGCCCCGCGTTCCCGCGCTCCTTCAGAGCGCATCCTTGGCAGCAACGACCTCGTTGGGTGACCACCCAGGCCGCGCGGCCTGGGCTGAATCCGGCGACCTTTCAGGCTGCGAATGTGAGAGCCCTGCGGTCTCGTCTCGGTCAAGTTCATGGGGGCATCACCTCCTTCAGCCGGACTCTTGGACCAAGCAAGGTGCGATCCCTGCCGCCTGAAGGCGGGGCTCCGAACGCGGACATGGATCGTTGAATGAATGGATGAATGGAGGGTAGGATGAGCAAGCGGTTTGGCAGTGGCTTGAAGTGGCTCGCACACTCCGTGTGCGAAAAGCCCAGCTCGGCAGGCCAAGCCCAGGCTCCTGATCTCTCCTCTCCCAACCTGGCAAACGCACCAACAAGGTCATGGGCTGGGATGGCTCGGCATCATCTCGTGTTAGGTCAGGTCAGGTCAGGTCAGGCTGAGCCGGGCTGGAGATGAAGGGCACCTCACTCGGACTTCCGCGCGGTATCCCGCACACGGAGTGTGCGGACCACTTGAGGGCCACCGCCTGCGTCATCCCTCTATCTATCCACCCATCCCCTCGCGCGGAGCCTGTCTTTCCCCGCTCGGAGCCCCGGCTTCAGCCGGACTCTTGGACCTTGCGAGGTACTCTCACACTTCCGCCTGAAGGCCGGGCTCCGAACGCTGTCAGGGAGCCGATGTGATTTCAAGAAACGAGACGCCTGATTCCATCCCGTAATTTGGCAAAGCTGGGCGACCGATTTCGCTCTAGATTTAAGAGGGGACCGATTTTATGGGCCCACTCACTTTTCACCTGCCCAGGAAGGGGCCAGCCGACTTTTTTGATGGCCGCGATTCCACCTGGATCGATCGCATCGGCGAGCACTTCCCATGTGTGACAGACACTGTCCTGGACATAACGATCCAAAACCTCTCGTTTTGCTCGTGGGTAAGCTTCCAGCAAGGCCACTTGATCGCCCAAATACCAGGCCTCCATTTCTTCGATGGCGAGTCGAAACATGACGTTAGGCGCCGGGTCGCACGGCGAGAGAAGCGCCTTCAATTCTTTCAGAAACTCACAACCAGACCACCAAAAGGCGCTCGACATCCGAATGGAAGACAATGAGGTGACGTCATTGCGAATTAAGGAAACATTTTTCTTAAAAATAAATAGTTTCTTGTTTGAATGAATTTTTGAGAGGTGCGTCTCACACAGCGAGCTTTTTTGCTCCACGCTCCTATGTCACCTCTCAAACCTCTCGTCCTCCTCACCACGCTGTTGGTTCTCGCGTCACTGACCGTCGGCACCTATGCCTTCAGCCACTATCGGCATGCCAAGGGCGCGCTTACCCAAAAGCCCCCCCACGAATCCTCCCCGAGCGCCTTCCCGACCACGCCTTCCCGGGTGGCCGTCTCGGCACGAATTCCCTTTTCTGAAATCACGCAAATGATCCACGAGAAGGTGCCTGCCCAGTTTTCGGGCGGCGGCCATGGGCCAGATGCAGGCCGAGTCCGCATCCCACCCTTTGGCCCCACCATCACCGTCGGGACCAAGTACGATTATCAGGTGCGCCGTGGTGTGCCCACGCTCACGCGCCTCAATGATCATACCGCCCGTTTCTCCGTCCCCATTTCCTTTTCCGGTCATGGGGGGCTGAGAGGCGATGGGGCCAGGTTGCTCAGCCTGGATCGTAAATCTTTCCGTGGCGAGCTGCTGGCCCACTTGGATGTGGAACCTCAACTCCAGCCTGACTGGAAGCTTAACTCTCGCGTGAGTGTGAGTTACCAATGGATTCACGATCCCAAAGTCGAAATCGTCGGTGGCATTTGGATCAACATCAAAAAGCACATTGAAGACCCCTTGGACAAGGCCATGCAGGATGTTTCAGCCAAGGTCACTGCGCTCATCAATCAGCAAGATGTGCGCTCAAAAGTGGCGGAGGCCTATGTCCAGAAAAGCTACCCGGTGGATCTGCCCACGGTCGGGTCGGCCTTCGTCAATGTGCTCCCGCAAGGGGTGGAGTTTTCCGGGGTGACATTCACTTCAGACGCGCTCTCCGTCTCGGTGGCCGTGATCGCCCAGGTGGAAGTCGGCACCCAGCCTCTGCCAGAGCAAGCGCTGCCTCTGCCTAACCTCTCCCCGATCTCCGCTGCGCCTAACCAACTGGACATCAAGATCCCGATCCATGTTCCCTACGCCACGCTTCAGCAGGCCTTGAATGCGCAACTGACAAATCATTCGTTTCACCAAAGCGTCAAGGTAGGCCAAGGCCAACAAGAAGCCCAAATCACCCTAAAAGGATTCGAGGTTTATCCCTCGGGCCAGCATCTGGTGCTGGGCATCGAGATTGAGGCCGATCTGCCGAGCCGCTGGTTCGACACGCGCGGCTTTGTTTACCTGACCGGCACCCCCGTCATTCAAGACGGCGTCTTGCACATTCAAGATCTGCACTACACCCAGGCTCTGGATCATGAATTATGGACCGCAGCAGGCATCCTGTTTCAAGAGTCCATCGCCCAAGCCCTGCGAGACAACTCCACCTACGATACCCGCCAGGAACTCGCACGGGTGAAGGAGCAAATCGCAGAGGCCCTCAAAGAAAAGCCCCTCACTCAAGGCCTTTCCTTGATCATTGAAAATCCAGACATTCAGATCGGTCGCCTCGCCACGGGGGAAAAAGAGATCACCCTTGAAGCCCTCTTCCAAGCCACCGCCCACATCAGGGCACGTTCGTCTGGATCCCCATGAACCCAGGTGCCGGCTGCCATCAGCGTCCCTGATCCTGCGGAGACACACCTCCAGTTAGGCAGCATCAGCCCCCGTCCCCCCCGATTCTCGATTCTTATCATCCCAAACGCCGCGCGTGCCGAGCACCCCGCCCATCTTCCAATAAGCAGCCCTTTTTGATTGCCCACCTCCCTGCCCCTTCTCGCCATGACATCTGAACTTCCTGCCGCCCCGCACTCCGATCCCACCATGCCCCCCGACGCCACCCCTTCCCCAGATCCTGCGCAAGAAGCCCGAGTGACCCGCTTCACCCTTGGGATCTTGATCTGGTTTGTCAGCCTCACCTGTTTCGTGTGGGAAACCACCGTGGTGAAAGGCCAGTTGTTTTTCGATAACGTCGTTCTCCCCATTTTGGGAGAGCTTACCGGAGTGGAAGCCATCGTCCTCACCCTGACCTTTTTTACCTTCGCCATGGCGGCCCTGCATGGTCTCATGCATCTCTACCACCGTTACAGCCAGGATGCCACCACCTTCTGGGAACTGCTGCCCGCTTGGATCGGGCCTGACATTCTCCTGCCTAAACCCCTGCGCTGGATTAAGCTCATCATCCTCATTGGGCTTTTCATCTGGCCGACCGTTTGCCACTGTTTTCTCACCGGGCGGTTGTGGGATCACTACCGCATCGTGCCTAACAAAGCAGACCCCGCGACTCTCTATCAGCAGGGGCGCTACTTGGCCCGCAATGACCTCTTCCTCTTCCCGCTCCAGCTGCCTGCAGGCAGCCAAGCTGGCGACGCCTTCTGGTGGGTCGGCACTCGCAAGGAAGTCCGCAACAACGAACGCAAATGGGTCACCGCCGTTCCCTGGCAGCCCGCCTTCATCCTCATCTCCTCCGTCGGGCTCGGCCTATCCATGTTCATCTTCTTGGGCAATGCCGTTCTCATTCCGCTGCGCAACCGTCAGCGCCGCTGAGCCCCTTTTTCCCCGGGGGCCTGGATGAAGCCCATCGTCAGGGCAAGATCAAGAAAGGCGACATCGTCCTCCTCGTCGCCTTCGGCGGCGGCTTCACCTGGGCCAGCTCGGTGTTGAGGTGGTAGGTCGGGGTCAAGGGGTCATGGGGTCATGGGTCGGTGATCCCGCATGCGGGAACGAATGCCCCATGACCAATGACCAACGACCCATGACAACCCCAAAGGGGTTGCTGCCTTGAGCCCAGGGTTGGCACAACCCTGGGTAGGCGCATGTCATCTACCGCCGCATGTCGGCAAACCCCAACGGGGTTTCGTCCATGCAGGATGTTCAACGTCATGGATCGGGGGGTCCCAAACGGACATGACATTCACGCGAGACCTCGACGACGGACGTAACCCCGTTGGGGTTGCCTCGCGCAGGGTGATCGTTTGGGCCTGCCTCCCAGGGTTCGGGGAACCCTGGGCTCAGAGACGCAATGCCGTTGGCATTGATGGGAGAGCAAAGAATCAGCATTGAATGCGTTTACGGGATTCACCCCAGAATTCAGGATGGGTTTTGACCGCTTCTGTGAATCCTGAATATCTCTCCCAGGCCCTCATGAGTTTGGTCAATAACCTTGGGGCTTTGATAAACGGGCAGCCCGTCGAATGACAACCCCAACGGGGTTTCGTCCATGCAGCAGGATGTTCAACGTCATGGATCGACCAATGACCAACGACCAATGATCCCGCATGCGGGAACGAATGACCAATGACCAATGACCAATGACCAATGACCAAGAACCAAGAACCAACAACCAACAACCAACAACCAAGAACCAACAACCAACAACCAATGACCAACAACCCGCCCAGCCTCATTCCTCTGGCACCGCCACCGTCCAGATGCGCGTCAGAGGCAGTTCAGCCCGGATGTCGGCATCGAGCTGATCGTAGTGGGCAAAGAGGGCGTCGAGCAGATCCTTTTGGGTCCAGAGACGGACTTTGAAAAAGCTCTGCGCCAGCTCCTTCTGCACATTGGTTTTAAAGCCGCCCCAGGAGACAAAGAGGCCCTGCGCAGCGTTAAACTTGCTCATCGCTCCCAGCAGTTTGTCCACGGTCTCGCGGTCGATGGGCTTGAGCTCGGACTTCACTTCCACACAGAGCTGCGGGCTGCCGAAACCCAGGGCTCCCATTCCAGCTAGAATGTCCGCCCCACCATCCGCACCTTCGGGGCTGAGATAGGTGGTGTAACCTTGGGCCTTGAGGATGCTTTCCACGAGACGCGTGAATCCGTGTCCGGCAAACTTGGCTTGAATCATGGTGGCGATCCGGTCGAGGCCCTGCTGCTCCAGATCGACCAGATCATCGGCCAGTTCCTCATCGTCGATTTCAGCGGACTCGGTCTTGGCTTTGATCAGCAGTCCCTTCTTGCCGGGATCATCGCCCCAACCGCTGGCCTTCATGGCTTGAATGCGGGCCTCGGCGTTGTTGCGCTGGATGCGGCAGATGGTGAGGAAGGCTCCAAAGGAGTGTAGCAGGTCCTGGCCGAAACGTTGGCGGGGGATCGCCTCGCCGATCCACTTCACGCTGCGCCAGTGGTAAAAGGGATTTGGTCCCTCGGGCTCAAAGTGGTAGTCGCTGGTGATCTCGCCGATGTAGATGCTCTGCTGTGTCTTGAGCGGCAGCACCACCCAATCGCCCTTCTGCATAGTGTGAGCAAAGGGCCAGATCTGAGAGGCATGGTTCAGCCACTTCTTTGGCTTCCCGCTTGGATCAAGGGTTTCCAGGATGCTGATCAAAGCATCCTTGTTCTCCAACTTGTGGAGATCGTGGGCAAGATTGAGCCAAGTCACATAGACCCGGTTCTCTTCGAGAAACGTCAATTCGAATTCGCCGTGCGCGCCTGCGCGAATGAGCCAGAGGGACATGGGTTAAGGATAGGACTCTTAATTTAAACTTTAAACAAGTGAGTTGGCAGACCCCTACAAAATCAATGACCTTGAGTCAGCGTCTCTCGATTGAGCTCGATACAGAGCTGCCAGCGTTTCGGGGATGGGGGCAGGCGCTTTCTTTCGTAGAGAGGGCTTATCAGACATGCTGGATGAGATCAAAGGTGAACGGGAATCGACCCTAAACGGTCAGGCTTACAGCAGTCCCTCAGCCTTACAGGCGTCAAGCGTCGCAAGCTTCAAAAAGCCGTCGTCGAGAAAGGGATCTGCAGCCGTGTTAGCGCGGATGTCTTCAAGCAATTCGGTGGGAGTCCGCCCATAGTTGGCGCTGTCCTTCAGGATCGTATTGAGCCAGGTGTGGGCACCTCGCTTCTTACAGAGTTTGGCTTTGTAACGCTCTTGAATGCCAAACAACCATTGCCAAGTATCAAATTCTTCGGGATGGGTGGCCGAGCTGATTTGGAAAGTGATGTCTGGGGGTGCCAAGGCTTGAATCTTGCCAGCGTCAAACTGGACCTGCATCTCCGGGAAGGTCACCGTGTCCTCAAAGGGGGCAAAAGCTTTCTGCCGAGTTCCTGGGCGGCGGCTGATCGGGTCTTTGACGGTCTTATAGCTTGAATTGCACGTGTGACACATCGGAGAAAGGTTTCTGAAATTGACGGCATTGAACGGATATTTGTGCCGAGGCAGGTAGTGATCATAAGGATCACGGGTGGTGTAATGCTCGTCTCTTGTTTCCTCCAGGCCGCAAAACGGGCAGATGCCTTCACGATTGATTTTGCAAAAGGCATCCACATGATGCTTCAGATCTCCCAGCCTTCGTTTGATGGGCCCCGACTTGATGTGTTGGGAGAACAAATCATCAAAGAACGCTTTTAACTGGGGAGCGATCTTGGCATCCCACGCTTGCAGATCCGAATAAGCGTAAGGGTGATGGGCTGCGCTACCATGGCATAAATCATCCACCGCGGTCGAATGCGTGAACATGGTCACCAATTCACCCCGCTTGGTTTGAGCCAAAGCTTGGATCAGGACGTCCAGATCGCGGATATCATCAAAGATTGAAGGTTCATCGGTCTCGATGGCGTCGATCTCTGCGGCGATGTCTTGGAGCTCCTGGCACAGGAGCGTCACGGAATAAGCGCCTCCGTTCCGGCACCATACCTTCGTCACCAAATGCGCCATCCACGCATGCAACTTCTCCAAGGCATGCGGGACATAAGCATATCGGAATAACATACTTTGACTTTAAGGTTTTGAAGAGTTTTTCAGGATGCGGGTGATGGCCAAAGTCTTTTCAATCGAATCCCCCAGGGTGCGGTCCAGCTCACGAGCGAGGCTACGTGCATCTTGCCCAGGCGCCTCCAGCTTGGCCTCGATCTTTTTAAGCTCCTCATTGGCGTAGTCACCTATCGTTTCACGGCGACCAAAGATTTCGTGCGTGATCAAGGTGGCCGAGGCTCCAAAGGTTTGGAAATCCGGATTGTGCCACTGCACCAGGCCTGCCTCGTTCTTTTCAAAGACAAGGACGTTTTCCTTCGGGCAGTCGGAGACCACAAATGGGGAGTGGGAAGTCAGCAGGACCTCCCGCATGGTGCGCGGCGCGTCGCCAGCCTCCAGGGCAGCGCGCAGGGTGGAGATGTAGGAGGCGCGCCAGTCGGGGTTCAGATGCGTTTCCGGCTCATCCAGGAGGAATAGAGCGGGTTCATGGCGGAAGAGCAGGCAGAGGCCGATGTGTGCAGCAGTTGATGTTCACCATCCGATAAGGCCTTCCCGTAAAGCTGGCCATTCACCCCTTTCTTCACGAGTTCAAAGTCCTTGATGCGGAAGATGCGATCATGAGAGGCAGGCGTCGGCAGGGTCTCGGCAGAATAAAGGCTGTGGGACTCATAAAGATCCTTTTTCACCTCGTCGCTGGTCTGGTAGCCATTCAGGGTCAACAGCACATGCAGGGCCTCAAAGAGGTTCAGCGCCGACTTGGCCATCACCAGTTCCTCAGAGGCATTTTCAGCCCCCTCGCCAAAGTGATAGCGAAAGGCTTTTCGCATTTCCCCCGCTTCATCCATGAGATAGTCCAGATACAGGTCGTAGGCGTCCTCATCCGCCTCATAGCGGTAGTCCTCATAATGGCAGGTGGCGCATTGGATGAGCTTGTCCAAAAGACGCGCCTGGAGCTTTCCCTCCGCATCTTGCTTGCCGCTCAGGCGCGAGGTCAGCTCGATCTCGCCAGCCTCACTCTTCACCTTTTCGGCCCGCCGGATGACAAAACGAAAACGCCGGATGCCCACCAGTCCTACTTTCTTCAAAAACACTTGCTGCACCGCCGAAGAAGGGAACAAGAAATGACACAGCAGGATCACCTGACTGTAGCTCTCATCCATGAAGAGCATCCGCCCCTCTGGCTTTGAATAGGGCAGAGACTTCCGCAGATAATGACGATACTCGTCAAAGTGGATGCAGCGCATCTTACGGAAAGGCAGGCTCAGCACCTCATTATGCCCGGATGAATAGCCCAGGATGTAACGTGGAAGATACCGTTTCGCCTCTAGGGAGGTCAGTTCCAGAGGCTTGTTTTCCGCATCAAATTCATGCCGATTCAGCCACTGCATCACCGGAGCCGTTCCTACCTTTTTTGTTAGGCGGATATGGACTACAGGCTGCTCATCCCAGGAGGTATCATCCCAACGGAAGTTATCCCAGGTATTCCGAAGGTTATCATCCTGGCAATAGTATTCCAGCTCATACGCATCCGGCTCTCCTTTTCTAGAATCAAAGCCATCTGGATTCTCCTCCGCCGTAAAGTTATCGGGCCGAAAGGTCAAGTGCATGACCTCGATGTGGTAAAAGATGGCGGCCAGGGCCTCCAGCAGATTGGATTTACCGCTGCCATTGAGCCCCGCCAGGCAGAAGGGGGCAAACTCAAAGCAGCGCGGCTTCTCCGCTTCCTGAAGGAACTCCACCCGGAAGCCCGCAGGTAGGCTGCGATAACGGTCGTGGAGATGGAGATGCAGCAGCTTCATGGCAGCAGTTCCAGGCGGATTTCATGCCGCTCCGTGTCGAATCGTTGCTTCAGGAGTGCCCCCGAGAGCATCACCTCGCCGACACCTTCCATCATTCCCAGCATCTGCTTCACCAGCTCATCTCGTTTTGGCAGGGTCTCTTCGTTAAAGACGGTGGCCGCCTGTTGTAAGATATCCCCTGCTCTGAAGGGCTCCGCCTGCCGTCCCAGGAGCCGGAAGCGGAAATAATCGGGGGACCAATCAATCGGCTCTCCGCGCTCGAGCTGGGCATCCAGAACCTTGAGTCTTGCCTCCTCCGATTTCGTGGGAATGAAGCGTCTGGAACGGACTTTAAAACTTGCGCTTCCCGTGGCCCTTCCAAGAGCCTTGGGCGGCTGCTCTGGGACTGGAATCTCATCAGGCTTAGGTTCTGGCTCGGTTGCCTCCGCATCAAGAACAAGGCGGCTCAGGTCCAACTCACCTCGGAAGGCTCGTTGTTGGAGGGAATTAAAAAATTCGCCCGATATCTTAAGAGCCTTTTTCTGGTCATGTAAAACAACCATAGTATCGCTGACCAATTTCTCAAATCGATCTTGGATATCAATCGGAGGCAAAGGAATCCGAAGTGATCTCAAAATGGCCAAATTAATGTTTTTCTGGGCGGCTTGAGGGGCGTTTTTTTCCAGTATCGCTTGTAAAAAACCAAACAAAAAATGGACATAGATGCTGTTAGATACTCCACGATGCGGTTTAAATCCTACCACGCTATCCGGAAAGCAGGCATCAAACTGTAGAATCCCCGTTTGAGCAATGTTAGCAGCAATAGTGATGCAGAGAGTTCCCTTGGGCCACATCTTACTCTGTTTATAACCAACATCTGAATAAGTTTGCTTGTAATCAGTGATGTAAAGACCTGCATTAGACACATCACCCGTCTGAATGAGTGGATATTTTCCACCTAAAAGTTCTGGGGCGTTTCGTGGGCGATGCTTGGAAACGCCTCTGTCGAGCGTTCCAAGCTTAGATAGTTCGACCGTATTCCATCCCTTCGGATTCGTTACTGGATCGCCAAACATCTCCAGAAACACGGATTGGAGCAGCTTCTCGGTGAGGTCGAGGGATTCCTGACGCTGGCGGCGCAGCGCCTCCGCCTTGTCCAACACTGCCGCGATTCGTTTTTGCTCGTCGAGGGGCGGGACCCTAACGACAAGTTTGCTAACCGCTGCTATATTGAGATTTTTGACAACTGCCCCAACAGCTTTGCTGGAGAGCTCGCCATACACAAGCGGAGAGCTTAGTAAGTGGTAGAAGAAGTTCGTGGATAATTGGTCAGATTTTGGTGTCAGAGCGAGCCATCCATCATGGATACAGCCTGAAATTTGGAGGACATATGGCCGTCCAAAACTCATCGAATTCGTTAGCAAAAATGTTCCAGCGTGAACCATTCGGGTCTTTTTGATTCCCTCACGGCGAATTCGCTTTTTTGTAGAAGTGATAAATTTCGATCCGTCTTGGGCATCACTAATTAGGATCCAATTTAGTCCTTCAGGATCATCAGTTAAAAACTTGTCAATGGGGCGAGGAGACCCACCCCGCACTATATTGAACAAGTCGTCCATTCTGAGTTCTTGCCATTCAAAATGCACCGTTTGCGTGTCAATCATCCTAAAATCCCCTCCAGTTCAGCGATGCCTTTCTGGATCTTGTCTTCCAGGTCTTTCAGCTTGGCGAGGATGACCTGGGGTTCCTCATACTCGGTCTCATCGTGCTCGGCTTCGTGGTAGCGGTTGAAGGAGAGGTCGTAGTTTTTCTCGCGGATCTCCTGCACGGGCACGAAGAAGTGCTTGGCCTTGCGGTCGCCCATTTCCTTTTTCGGGTCGCGGGCATTCCAGAGGGCGACGACTTCGGGCAGCTCGCTACCTTGGATGCGTTGGCGTTTGTCATCCAGGGAGAGGCCGTCGTTTTCCAGGTTGTAAAACCAGGTGTGCTGGGTCTTGCCGCCGCGGGTGAAGACGAGGATGGCGGTGGCGACTCCGGCGTAGGGCTTGAAGACGCCGCTGGGCAGGGCGATGACGGCCTTCAGCTCGGCTTCTTCCACGAGCTTCTTGCGTGCCTCGACAAAGGCCCCGCTGGCCCCGAAGAGCACGCCCTGTGGGATGATGATGCCGGCGGTGCCGCCCATCTTGAGCAGGGTGAAGATACGCTCGGTGAAGAGCAGCTCCGTCTTGGTGGTATTGAGCTTGAGGCTCTCATTGATATCGCCCTTATCAATGCTGCCGGTGAAGGGCGGATTGGCCATGACGATGTCGTAGTCCCCCTCTTCCGTGAAGCCCTTGCTGAGTGTGTCCTGATAATCCACGCGGGGATTGTCAATGCCATGCATCATGAGGTTCATGAGGGCGAGGCGCACCATCGTGCTGTCAAAGTCATAACCATGCAGGCCCTGCTCTAGGACATGCTTGTTGTTCGGCGTGAGCAGGCCGCTGAGGCTGGTGCGGATGAAGCCATCCTCATCCGGTGGATAGGTCTGGCCCTTCTTAGCCTTCTGGCGCGCGAGCTGGGTGACGATGTAGTGATAGGCATCCAGCAGGAACCCGGCGGTGCCGCAGGCGGGGTCACAGATGCGGTGGCCGAGCTGAGGCTTCACCAGCTCGCTGATGAGCTTGATGATGTGACGCGGGGTGCGGAACTGGCCGTTTTTGCCCGCGCTGCTGATCTCATTGAGCAGCATCTCATAGACATCTCCCTGAATGTCCTGATGCAGGTGGCCGGACTCGCGGGCATCCCGCTCGATCTCGACAAAGATCTCCTCAATAATGGTCACGGCACCCTGCAGGAGATTGGCGCTGGGGATGAGGAAGACGGCATTGGCCATGTGCTGGGTGAAGTTACCCGAGTCTCCGAGGTCCTTGATGAAGGGGAAGACCCGCTGCTGCACGTGCGGCAGCATCTCAGCGGCAGGCAATTGCCTGAAGTGGCTCCAGCGCAGGGTGGACTTATCAATGGCCAGGCGTTTCAGCTCCTGCTCACGGGCTTTTTTCTCGGCGGCGGTTTCCCCAGGTTTGGGCTTGGCGAGTTCTGCGGCCCGCGCTTTGTCATGGGGCAGGAAGTAGTCGCCGACAAAGCGGGAGGTGAAGGTGTCTCCGGTGAACTCGGCATCCTGCTCACGTTTGGTATCCAGCTCATCGATCTGCTTCATGAAGAGCAGGTAGGTGATCTGCTCGATGGCGGAGAGGGGATTGGAAATACCGCCGGACCAGAAGCGGTCCCAGAGTTTGGCGATGAGGGATCTGAGTTTAGCGTTGAGCTGGAGCATGTCAGGCGGTGAGGCGTTCGGTCAGGGCAAGGATTTCGGTGATCTGAGCGGGGGAGATATCCAGAGCAGTCATCAAACAGCTAAGGGAAAAACCGTTGTCTGCGAGTGGTGTGAAATGGGAGCAAAACATCTGTGCCATTGCTGTCCTTGCGTGGACCTAAATAGTGATTGATCAACCTCTGAAGGCTCACGGGATCATTTTTATAACGGTCAATCTGACGAATGTGTCTTTCTGCGATCTGACGCCGACGATTGCGGAGGCGAAGGCAGTCCAGACCTGTGAGCCGCAGCGTGTAAGCGGCCCGGCGGTGATCCGCAGTGCCAGCTAGGGCGGTAGGCTCGACACGTCCATCGAGCAAGTAGCGAAACTGCTGATCACAGCCGGGCTCGCGGGGAGAAATAAAGTCAGCCGGTGTGTAAACGCCGTCGGCATGGATCTGCTGATCCTTGTAATGACCGCAGGAAGCATCCTGAGCCGGCTTTGGCTTATCCGTATCGCCTTGGCAGGAGGCGATGAGATTGGAATAATCAAAGGTGCGTGCCGGGTTTCCGCCGATGCCTGCTTTAGGTTCCACGTGTTCGGTGTGGCGGCCAAGCTCGCCCAATGAACCCTCGCAATAACCGCAGAGCCCGTATTGATGGCGATAGAGGTGGTCTTTGATGGCACGCCTCACCTTGCGCACTTTATTCGACCGTCGGTTCCAGTCTAATAACAAGGTGGGTTTCGCATGGGTCAGCTCGACCGGCTCAGGATGGGGCGCTAGGTGTCTCATCGCTCTTCCTCGGAGTTCTCTTCCTCATCACTAAAATCTTCCTCATCATCCACAGGAGCCGGGATAACCGGCATCTGTAAATTCAATTCCTCTAAAATCCGCCGTTGTTCCAGGGCCATATCGGTGAGTTCAATGGCAGGCTCGTCATCGCTGAAAATATCCCGCACCACGGCGCGTTGCTTCGCGATCTCCAGTGGATCCGCATCCGGCGTTTCAGCGAGGTGAATGTAGTCATTCAACAGCTTCACCTCCTTTAGGTTTTCAGGGCGAATGGGGACATTAAAAGCATCTTCAAGCACGCGGCTGCTTTCTGCGCCGATGGTTTCTGTGGGAAGCTCGTGGATGTTGTATTCAGCAAGCTTGCGCACAAATTTTTTTCTCACTGTGCTCACCACTTGGGGACTATGGGTGGTGAAAATGAACTGCGTGCCAGTGAAAGTGCGCATGAGGTCAGGGATCACTCGCTGCTGCCATTCGGGATGCAGATGCAAATCCACTTCATCCACGATCATGATGGCTTCAGCAGCCAAAGGGTCAGGCTGAGCTTCGGTGACAGGGTTGGCTAAAACGAGGCGCAGAGCGAAGTCCATGACCACGCCCAACATCACCTGGTAGCCATCTGAGAGCTGGTCTAGAAACAACTTGACCGGCTTGCCGTCACTGTTGTGTCCATCAACCACAAAACGCTGAGTGTCATCTTCATCCATCCGGGGATGCTGAATGTCGGGAAGCATGCGTTCAATGGCTCGGCGGACCGGCTCTAACAAAGAAGGTCTGCTCGGGTCCTTCTGGCGGAGTTCCTGGTCCTCGAGCGTCTTAAACCAGGCGACGGTCCGGCGGAAGTCAGCGTCAGGGTTCAGGGCGTCCCTCAAGGCGTCCAATCGAGCAAAGCTCTTGCGCCGTTTAGCGCTCGGTTTGTTGTGTGGCACATCCACGGCTCGGTTCGTGCCATAGTGAGCGAAGACAGGAAGAGTAAACGGCTCGACCTTCGCATGTTGGTCGATGATCTCATCCAGCCATTCATGCAAGAGCCGAAGGGACCCTGCATCCTTGGGCAGAGCTGCACGTGTGGATTTGGCATTGTCTCGCTTAGCCAATCGATCCCAACACATCTGCACACGTCCATCTCTCAATGCCGCCGTCGCTTTGATCTGGCAATAGGGAGCTTGTCTGTCTTCACCAATCAGCCGTAGGTCCGAGGCTTTTTTGATCCCAGGACCAGAGAGGTCTGGAAGGTGCGATAAGATGGGGGCTAAACTGAGAGCAATGGCATCCAGCAGGGCGCTTTTGCCCGAGCCATTCCCGCCAATAAAGACGTTTAAGCGATCGTTCAGCGCCAGGTCCAGAGAGGGAAAACACCTGAATTGGGTGAGATGAATGTTCTGTAAAATCATAACGTGGAGGAACGACCGCTTATTGATGGTAGAACCCGGCAACTCACTAGGCAACGAGGCGTTCGGTCAGGGCAAGGATTTCGGTGATCTGGGCGGGGGAAAAGACGCCTCTGATGCCACTGGGATGCAGGACTGTAAAGGGGGCCTGGATGAGGTCGCGCTTTTCGATGTTGCCTCGATCCATGATGAAATCCCGCAGCAGGTGCAGGAACTGGAGCTGGTGGCCGGTCAGCGTGGGATGCTCGGCGATGAATTGGTCGATGGAGCGGGAGACGGTATCTGGAAAACTCTCCAGCAGCTCAATGCCCAAGATGTGGCGAATGAAGCGGATGAAGGGCGCACGCTGGTGATGATAAACCCGACGCAGGAGCTGGAGGGTGATGTGTGGGTGCTCGTCATGAAGCTGGGCGGCGAGAAGCTCCGCCTCCGCCTCGGTGGGGGTGCCGCCGTCGCGGATCTTTTGCAGGACGGGATGGCTGGCGGTCAGCTCATTCACGGTCTTTTCCACCAGCTCGCGATACTGGGTGATGCTGAGGGAAGCATGCTGGGGGCCGAACTCGACAAACTCCTTGGACTTCAGCACATCGGCAAAGTTAAAACTGGCCGTGCCACTGCCCTGGGGGCGGGCATCCCGGTAATGCATAAGCGGGGCCAGATGCTGCGCCAGGTGGTCAAAGGCCTGGTCCGTCATGGTGGCCCAGTAGTGGTGGGTCTGTGCCTTCTGGATGAGGCCCGCCTCTTGTGCGACGATGTTCACGGCAAGCGGCAGTTCACTGATCTGAGCAGTGAGGTTCTGGGTCAGGACGGCATACTTGCCTGGGTCATTCTGGAGATGCGCCAGTGAGGCCTCAAGCACGTCTTTCTCAAAGCGCATGGCCTTGAAATCCGTCTGTGACACGACACGGAAGAGGGGCTGGATGGAATGACGCAGGAAGGCGATGCCCTCAAAGGTGAGAGGTGCCCAAAATTCATCGACCTGACACCTGGCCAGGAGTTTCCGTGCCTCCATGATGGTCACCGATTGGGCAGGCAGGGCAGCGATCTGCTCTCGGAGAGCGGCGCTTTCCTTCTCCGCCACCTGCTCCAAGCCGAGCGTGAGCGCTGCCTCGATTTTATCGAGCCTTACACCCACTAAACGAACGGGCAGCGGAATCTGCGCTTTCGGCTCCTTGCCTTTGGGGGTGAGCTTGAAGTAATCGAAATTGTCCCAGCAATCGATGATCTGGAAGACGTCCTTTTCCGGGCACCACGGCTTGACCTTGGCGGACTCCAGCAGACGCGTGCCGCGCCCAATCATCTGCCAGAACTTGGTGTAGCTGAAGACGGGCTTGGCAAAGACGAGATTCACAATCTCGCGCACGTCGATGCCGGTATCCAGCATGTCCACGCTGATGGCGATGCGGGGCATGTCGCTGCGGGTGAACTGATCGAGCAGGCCCCCTTTGCCATAGACACGCGGATCCTCAGAAACCATGACCTTAGCGAGGTCGCCTTTATATTCGGGATAGAGCTGGTCAAAGATGCTCTCGATGCGGCGGGCGTGAGCGATGGAGAGGCAGAAAAAGATGGTCTTGCCGGGCAGGACGCCATTGGGGTCCTTGATCGACTCCTCCATGAATTCCTTCACGATGAGGGCATTGGTGGCGTGGTTGGTGACGGTCTTTTCCAGGTCGCTGCCTTCAAAGTTGATGTCCTCGACATCCTTGCCCTCAAGGATCAGCTTCTTCTGATCTTCGAGGCTGATGGTTCGCTTGCTGATGCCTTCATCCTGAAACTTGGTTTTGATCTTCAGAACCCGGAAGTCACAGAGGTAAGGAGGAACGTGATTGATGGCTTCGTCATAGGAAAAGGCGAAGCTGGGCAGGCCATCCTCACAATGGAAGAGGGCGAAGGTGTTCTTGTCGATGACATCGCGAGGTGTCGCCGTCAGCCCCAGCTTGGTGGCATTGAAGTAATGGAGGACTTCGCGATAGGTGTTGTAGATCGAGCGATGGCTTTCATCGATGACGATGAGATCAAAGAAGTGAGGAGAAAGGGGCCGCTCCTCATCCCGAACGACATTGAGCATGGTCGGATAGGTGACCACGTAGATGCGACGATCCGCCGTGATGGTTTTCTCCCCCAGCTCTGGCCAGCGGGGTTCATCTGGGATGTGCTCTTTGAAGGCATCCAGCGCCTGACCGCGCAGGGCGATGCGGTCCACGAGAAACAGAACGCGCTGAATCCATCCCGCCCGCATGAGGGCATCGATCAAGGCAATGCAGGTGCGGGTCTTGCCTGTGCCTGTGGCCATGACCAGCAGGAAGTCCCGGCGATTCCTCTCCATGCCCTCCATGACGGCGCGGATGGCCTGCAACTGGTAGTCCCGCCCAGCAATCGAGGTATTGATGAACTCCTGCGTGAGAGGCTTCTTATGAGTGCGGAGATGCAGCAGTCTTTCCAGATCCTGCCGCGTGGGGAAGCCATGAACCTGAACCGGTGGAGCCACGTCCAGATTCCAGAAAAAAATCTCATGCCCATTGGTATAAAAGCAAAACGGAAGGTCACCTCCCTGTTGAGCCTGGATGTTGTAGCAGTATTGTTTGGCCTGCTCTCTGCCGAGCGCTGCATCCTTGCTGGCGCATTTGGCCTCGATGACGGCGATGGGTTTCCCATTTTTACCCAGCAAAACATAATCGCTGAACTGCCGCGCGCCATAGACGCCCGGCGCCTCTTGCAGGGCAGCCCCATCCCCCGCCTTCTCTCTGAATGGCGAGATGAAAAACTCTTCCCGCACTTGGGATGGATCCCCGACTTTCCACCCGGCCTCAAGCAGCCGTTGGTCAATGATTTGCTGGCGGGTGTGGGCTTCCATTGAGGACTGGGGCTATCTCAGGGTGAATTCGCCAAATTTTTCTCTTTGGTCAATGGATTAAGGGGCTGACTTGGTTCGGCATAGCGATCTTTCGTCGATTCATGTTTCCATCGGCCAAGCCCGCTCAGGCTGGCAAGAGGATTGCCGCGCAGCGGTGGAGCGGTCTTACAGATCCCGCCAATCCACGCGGGCGGCGTCGGCGGCGCGCATGCCTTTTTGCCGGATGGCGCGGACCAGGAGCTTGCCATCGAGGAGGTCTTGCTCCTCGGGGCTGAGCTTGGCCCATTCTTTGGTCACGCCATGGCTGGACTGGCAGAGCACATCGTAGCGGGCGATGCCCTTGATGAGGTCGGTGCCGGAGGCATAGCCTAACTGCTTCGCCCTCAACTCGATGGCATCGGCCAGGGCATGACTGAATCGGAAACTTTTGGTGCGGGAGGCGGACATACGGAAGCCTAAAAGTTATTCACAATTCACTGTAATACAGGCAGCCATTTGACGGCGCCAGCACATTTAGATTAGGATGTTCTCATGAACACAAACCACCCCACCGACTCTCGACAGGAAGGCGTGCCGGCAGACCTGCCGATGCCTCTCTGCCTGGAGCGGCGGGAGACGGGAGCGGGCGGTTTTTCTCCCCTCCTCCTCACGCCCCTGATTCAGGGGAGGTGGGCTGGGGCCGGTGTTTTACCCCGGGCGTCTTTGACCTGGGGTGTGGGATAAACGGAGGCGCGGGTGAGTCTGCTCCGTCCGTGGCCCCGCCCTGCGGCACGGCCTGACGGGGTGCTCCTCGCCTCCCCTTCCCTTCCCCCGTTTTTTTTCTTACCTCCATGGGAGGCGAGGCCTGCCACAAGGCACCTTCCTCTTCCATGAAATCGCACTTCCCGGGCCGGTCCAGATGGCCTTGGGCAGGCGGTGGACCGTGCCTCTCTGAAGTGAGCGAGGCCGGGCCTGAAAACGCAGCATCGAGCCCCCGAAAACCTTTCTTCAATCCCGACGGAGAGAACACCCCAGCATGAGAGCGATCATCCAACACTTTCAAGAGGAGCTGACCCCGGAGGAGCGGGTTCGTTTCCAGGCCCTGGCCGCGCGTCACGCTCGCACGCCGGGTCAGCATTTGAAATGCCTTTTGTTCGGCCCATCTGCCCCTGCCGCCCTGGCCAAGGTCAATCCAAACCCGTCGACACGCCCTGGTCGGGTGAGGCAGCGGGGAGAAGTCTCGCTGAACGGGACCCGCTGAGGCATCCCCCTCGCCCTCGACTCGGCCAAGAGCCCTGCGGCCCATCGACACGGACCTCGGGGCCGCCACCGATTCCCCTAACCACATGCACGTTTAAATTCATCCCAAAAAAACAAACAAACAAACAAACAAACACACACACATCCTCATGCATTACTACAGCCATCATGTCGGAGATTACCGCCGCGATACGTCCTTCCTATCCCTCATCGAGCATGGTGCCTATCGGCTGCTCATGGATGAGTATTATGTGACTGACAAGCCGCTGCCCCTGGATCAAGCCAAGCTGTGCCGCATCCTCCGTGCCTCGACCAAGGTGGAGAAGGCGGCGGTGGCCTTCATCCTGGAGGAATACTTTATCTCGGCGAGCGATGGCTATCATCATCCGCACATGGATGCGGAGATCGAGGCCTACGCGAGACAGGCGGAGACGAACCGCCTCAACGGTAAAAAAGGCGGCCGACCGCCCAAGGTGAAAGGGGGTGCGAACCCACCAGGTTCTTCATCGACCCCCCACCCGGGAAGTGAGCTGAAAGCGCAGTCGAACCCTAACCAAGAACCAGGAACCAATCTCCAAGAACCAGGAACCAAAAACCAAAAAACCATCTTTCTCTCCCCCCTCTATCCCCCAGGGGAAGTGAAGGAGGGAGAAAGAGGGGGTTTTCTGGAGGACGCTGAAGGCAGACACTCCCCAGGTGTCGAATCCTCCCCGCTGGATTGGCAGCCCAGTGCGGAGCAGATCCAGATCGGCTCCTGGTTCAACCGCCGCGCCAGCACGGTGTGGAGTGAGCGCGAACAAAAAGCGTGGAAAGGCGTGCATCTGGAGGAGGAGGATCTGGAGATCCTGCAATGGTTCTACACCGAGAGCGGCTGCCGCTACCTGAGGCAGGATCTGCTGACCCTGCTCAACAACTGGCGGGGTGAGATTGATCGCGCCCGCAATTTTGATCCTGAGGATGCGAAGCGGTGAGCGGGGAGCGGATGGGTAAGAGGTCAAGAGGTCAAGAGGTCAAGAGGTCAAGAGGTCAAGAGGTGGATGTTGTTGTTACACCAACATCTTGTTAGGCCGTAAGCCACTGCAAAATCGAGGGGCCTTGGGGCCGCAAGACGAGAGGAGATCGACGTCTCCACGTGGAAGTCTGATTGAGGTGCCCTTCATCTCCAGTCTGGCCCAGGTGGCCCGCCCTAGCCTGACCTGACCTAGCTAGAGATGATACCGGGTCATTCAGCCCATGACCCCGAGGGTGCGTTTGCCAGGTTGGGAGAGGAGAGATCAGGAGCCTGGGCTTGGCCTGCTGAGTCGGGCTTTTCGCACACGGAGTGTGCGAGCCACTTCAAGCCGCCCGCGCATCCAACCCTCCATTCGTTCAACGATCCTTGTCTGCGTTCGGAGCCCGGCCTTCAGGCGGAAGGGGGAGCGCGTCAAGAGGTCAAGAGGTCAAGAGGTCAAGAGGTCAAGAGGTCAAGAGGTCAAGAGGTCAAGAGGTCAAGAGGTCAAGGGGTCAAGAGGTCAAGGGGTCAAGGGGTCAAGGGGTCATGGGGTCAAGGGTTTAAAACGACGTCTTGTTAGGCCGTAAGCCACTGCAAAATCGACGGGCCTTGGGGCCGGAAGACGAGAGGACATCGACGTCTTGTGGGGAGCACGAGGCCGGGGGGGAATCAGCGCCTCGTGAAGGCCGCTTACCAGGGATCACGGAATGACAGCATTAGATTCAACTTAATAACGGATTGGATTCCCTCGTCCGAAGCGATTCGGACTGCTTTTTTACTCAGTTAAGAACTTATTCTTCTTAAACGCGCGCGCATGCCCGTAATCAGGTTAAAACATGAGGTGTTTCAATGTACTTAAATAAAGTTTTTTCATAGTGAAGAGAACAATCTCATTGACCCTTTGGCCTATTTTAAATAAATGTTTAATTTATGAGCGAAAGCGGAAGTAAGAACTGCCCTAAGGTCACTTTTGACAACAGCACCCTTCGTGTCGGCCTCAAAGCCCCGGGGTGGACCGGAACCGTGCCTGACCTGACTAAAAAAATCGTGGCGACGGTGACGCCCAAGTCAAAGCTCAGCAAAGTGAGCTTTAGCATCGACAACTCGGCCCGAGCGTCCTACACCAAGGACAATGAAGAGGAGGTGGGTGATTCGGTGAAAATTACCTTCACCATCACGGGACTCGCCGCGACTCCCGACGGCCAGCCTACGGGCGACGCCTCCTTCCAGGCCAAATGCAGCGGCAAGGTTTTGGCGTCCTGCAAGATCTTGGTCGTGGTGCCAAGATCCCAAACGCATGCCGTGGCCGCCCCGACCATTGCTAACACGTGCTTTGTCTCGACACTTTTTGGTTTCACGCAACTCAGCACGAAATGTACAGCCATCGTGACGATTACCATCAAGGACCAGTTCAACGTGGTGTTGGATCCGATCTATGACAACACGCCGGTGGATGAGATTTTCATCAATACGACTCAGAATGGCTTCTTTTATGGAAACCTCACGACCGTTTGGGTGACCATTAATATACCGACTGGAGACGTTCTTACGGCGGGCGTGAAATTGGATGAAACGTTTCTGGGGAGGATGATCCAAATTCAAGGCCTTACTCTCACCCCTGCCCAACAAGCCAGTTGGAATGCAGGGACACTGACCATCGGAGGGATTGACAATACGATGCAGGGCAAGGCAGGCGGGGTGACAGGAACACAGAAAATCCGTGTGGCCGGGTGGGAACTCACCAACACCTATGATCGGAATATGCAGGCGACAGGAGGTGCCTATGGCCCGCCGGTGCCTTACACTGCCACCGACACATGAAATTAACCGCCCTCCTCACTTCCCTAGCCTCCCTCAGTACGGCAGCCCCAGATTCCCCTCTCAATATGAGCCTTTTAATGAAGCAAAAAATCGATGTTCCGCCCCAGAGCGGCGTGCCTTTGAGTTCGCTCCTGACGGTCGTCCATCAATCCCTTCCCAGCGCGGTATGCATCGAACAGATGGCCGATGAAAGCGGGCTTTTCGATCGACCCTTGGCCTCAGACGTGACGCGTCTGAAGACCTACGGGGACGTGCTGAGCTTGCTGGAAAAATCCAAGATCACCTCGCAGCAAAACCGTGGCAGCCTGATCCTGCAGACTCCAGGGGTCGCCCAACAAAAGATGCTACCGACCGAGGTGAAGTGCGACGCTCTGGACTTTGAAGGCAGCCTGGAGGAGTTTATGCAGGCGGTGGCCCTACCGGCGGCCGAATCGGGCATGCAATTTGTCTTCAGCTCCAGCACTCAGGGCGTGACGTATAAGCTGCATTTCACGAAGGGCACCTTCAGGGACTTGCTGAGTGAATTTGCGGCTCAAAACCCGATCTCCTGGCATATCATTTATGAATCGAATGCGGGGGCTGCTGCTTCGCCGAAGAAAGGAGCCCCGACCCAGGCACCTGACATTCCTTTGGTGATCAAGCAAAACGGTTCGGTGGTGTTCAGCCCCCGTCAAGCGCCATGAGCCCAGGCTGACATCTCCCGACCTCACAACCCACGCAGCGACCCAAGGCGAGTAACGCACTGTCGATGACTACGAAAAGGCACCCCAAAATTGAACCGCCCAAAATTGCCTTCGTCATGGCAGCGGTGCAGTCGTGCAGCCAGGCTCGAACAGCTCTCACTCAGCTGCGTCGCGATGATCCGCGATCAAGCAGCTTTGGGAAAACGATGCTGGTGGATTTCTCCGAAGGTGAAAATGCCTTGAGCCCCAAGAGCCTCAAGGCCCTGGAGGTGGAGGTCATTAAGCTGCCGCCCATGACTGAGGGCCTGAGGGCTCGCGAAGCGTTTTTGTGGGCTTTGCAAAATGTCGATGCCAAGTTTGAATGGCTGTGTTTCTGCGAGGATGACATCAAATTCCGCGAGCGCTTTTCCGGTTACCTGCGGGAGTGTGTCAATGAACTGCTGGCCAAGGAACCGCCAGACTCCATCATTGCCCTCTATTCCCCCCACGATACTCAACATGCTCCGCATCTGGACAAGGGGCGCTACTATGTGAGTTATGCTCCAGGCCAGTTCTTTGGTACGCAGTGCCTTCTGGTGCCACGTGTCTGCTTTGCGGACATTCTGCAGTTCATCCAGCGCCACGGGATGGATCCTTCCGAACCTCTGGATGGCCTGTTGAATCTTTACTGCCGGACGACCCAGCACCTGTATGCCACCAAGGTTTCGCTGGTCCAGCATCATCACAAAGGGGCCGTTGGGGTGGGCGGGGGTCATCAGTCGCCTTCCTTTTCCAAGGTGTGGATGCCGGGGCCGGCATTGGCCAAGCATTTTCAGCGGCTGGCCATGAAGGCCGCGTATAGCCGGAAGTTTCCGAAGAAGATCGGGCACCAGAGAGGCATCGTGATCTGCGCGGGCGGGCCGCGCTACTTTGCCTGTGCCTGGGTGTGCATCCGCATGCTGCGGCATTTGGGCTGTGAGCTGCCGATTGAAGTCTGGCACTTAGGTCCTGCGGAGATGTCACCCCACATGCGCTCACTGCTGGAGCCCTGGGGCGTGCGCTGTGTGGATGCGTTTGAAATTCGGAAAAAGCATCCGGTCAGGCTGCTGGCCGGCTGGGAGTTGAAGTGTTATTCCATTCTTTACTCTGACTTTGAAGAAGTGCTCTTGCTGGATGCGGACAATGTGCCGGTCCATAATCCGACATTCCTGTTCGATACGGAAGAGTATCAGGAACAGGGGGCGGTTTTCTGGCCGGATTTGGGATGCACGGCGGAGGACCGGGACATCTGGAACCTAACCGGGGTGCCCTATCGCAAGGAGCGGGAATTTGAAAGCGGTCAGGTGCTGGTGCACAAGCGCCGCTGCTGGAATGCGCTGGTCCTGGCCATGCATTACAATGAGCACTCGGACTTCTATTATCAGCACGTGTATGGGGACAAGGACACGTTCAGATTTGCCTTCCGAAAACTGGGCAAGGACTACGCCATGCCGGACCGCGGCATCAAGCACATCGAGGGCACCCTCTGCCAGCATGACTTCGAAGGCCGGCGGCTGTTTCAGCACAGGATCAAAAAGTGGTCTTTAACTCAGCGTAAGGACACCCATGACTTTCAGTATGAGGCGGAGTGCTACAGTTTCCTTGATGAACTGAAGGGGCTGCTTCGGAAGAAGTTTACGGCTCCCCAAGCCAGCCTCACGAAGCTGAACGGTCACCGGAAGGCGAAAACGGTCACCCTGCGTGCGCCGGTGGGCTGCAGCACGGGATATGAACTGCACGCGCGTCAGATCTTTTTTGACCTGAAGAAGCTGGGATACCATCTGCAGGTCGTTTCCACCGCCATCGTGGAGCAATACGCCCCGGTGCCGCAGGAGATCCGCCGGGCCCTGTTCCCAGAGACTCATCAGGTCGATTGGGAGCTGCTGCTGCATCCGCCTTTTTACAAGCCAGTCAAAGGACGCAAGACGGTTTACTTCACCATGTGGGAAGCTTCGGTGCTGCCTCCGAAGGCGGTGAAAAACCTGAACCTATCGGAGGCGGTGATTGTGCCCTGCCGATGGAATGCCGAGTGTTTTCGTGAGTCCGGGGTCAAAGTGCCGATCCATGTGATCCCGCTCGGGATCAAGACGGACATCTTCACGAACAGCGACATGGAAATGAGCGGCCCCTGTGTCTTTGGCGCAGCCGGCCGGTCCGACTCGGATCCTTCCCGAAAGGGCTTTAACCAAGTCATCCCCCTGTTCCTGCGTGCCTTCCCCGATGAGAAGGACGTGAAGCTGAAAGTGAAACTCTTCCCTCACTGCAAGATTGATGCGGTGAATGACCCCCGGATCGAGATCGAACGCAGCTACCTGACGGAACCTCAGCTCGCGGCGTGGTTTCAGAGCCTAACCTGCTTTGTTTCCATGAGCCGAAGTGAAGGCTGGGGCCTCATGCAGCATCAGGCGCTGGCCACCGGCAGACCTGTCATAGGCACCATCTACGGCGGCATGGCGGAATTTTTCGATGAGAGGATGGGCTATCCCGTGGACTACCAGCTCGTTTCGGCGCGAGGTAAATTCCGCGGCTGCGGCGAGTGGGCTGAGCCAAGCGACGACGATGTGATCGAAAACATGCGCCAGGTCTATCGTGACCGGCAGGAGGCGCGGCGCAGAGGCCAGGTGGGGGCCAAGGAGGTGGCCCGTCTTTCATGGATGAACTCCCACACGAAACTGGCCCAGTTGCTCCATGAGCTGAACTTTCTGTCCGCCCCTGTCCTATGAACGAAGCCCAGCCCCGGCCGCCCAGCCATGCCACCATGCACAGCAGCCACTCCCAGGCGCTGCCGCGCGTGCTGCTGACCTGCCTCTACCCGCCTGATCCTGAGTCGAAATGTGAGCTCTTCATCACCGAGGCGCTGATCCGGGAGTATCTGCAACAACCATCCGACTACGATCTCAGCATCCTCATCGGGTCCGCCCACAAGAGCTCCTTGGAGCTGGCGGGTGACATGCTACAGGCCTATCCCCAGGTGCCGTATCAGCTGCTGCACTTTCGGAACTCTTACACGGGCAGGCGCGCCGAAGAGATCGCCTCCTGCAAACAGCTCCTTCTCAAGGCCACGCTGAATCAGCCCTTTGATTTCCTGCTTTTTCTGGACGCGGATGTGTGGACCTCCATACGGGCCGTGCCGGACTGGATCCGCAGCTTGAGCGAGCACCGAAACACTCACTACCTGAAGATCAAATACTCCCTGCGTGATGCGCTGATCTCCCCCGTGCACACCTTGGGAGCCTACTTTCATCACCGGGATTTGCTGGTCAGGACCAATTATCCAGAGTGTGTCTTTGTCCTGAAGCCGGACGGAAGCCGGAAAGGTGCGCCGGATTGCCATCTGCACAACCACCTCAAGAGGATGAACTGCAAAAGGCTGATCCCGGCGGATCTCCAGACCTATCACTTCCTCAATGAGTCTGACGCCAACATGTTTGCCGACGATCACTGCAAGTTCGTGCCCAACGCCAGACAGCGCATCGAAAGCAGGTTCGCCATCCCTGACCCGGCGGCCTGTTAGGCGCGCCGCCATCCCCAGCTCGGTCCCCCTTTCCGCATTCCGCTTTTATGAATCCCAAGATTCTATTCGCCACGATCTATCCGCCGAATCCCGCTGCGCGGTCTGAACTCTTCACCACGGAGCTGCTGCTGAAGGAGTATTTCAAGTTCAAGCCCGCCTTTGACTTGTCCGTGCTGATCGTCTCCGCGCATCCAACACCGCTGGATGAAGCCAGGGAACTGATGGCCCAATATCCTTCGATCCCGGCACGGTTCACCCACATCAAGACCCGCTATGCCGGGCGCAGGCCGGAAGAGATCTCCTACTGCAAAGAGCAGCTCTCCAAACAACTGGCCCAGGAGGACTTCGACTATCTGCTGTTCATGGATGCGGATGTCTGGACCGCCATCCGGCAGGTGCCGAAGTGGATCCATAGCATTGGCAACCGTCTGGCGCATCGTTTTGTCAAAATCAAGTACTGCCTCAAGGACAGAATGTCTTCACCGGCCCATACGCTGGGAGCCTACTTTCATCACAAAGAACTCCTTCTCCGCACCTCCTACTGGAAGTCGATCTTCCCCAAAAAGCCCAACGGCACCAGGCGTGGTGCCCCCGACTGCTGCCTGCACGACTATCTGATCCAGCAAGGATGCTATAAGATCGTGCCTAACAAACTATTGACTTACCATTTCATCAACAAGCATGATGCCAATGTCTTTTCCGACGGCCTGCTCTCCAGCACGCGTAATGCACGCCATGAGATCGCCAACAGTCCGCTCGAGCTCGAACACCCGCTGGAGCCGGGCAGCCGGAACAAAAGACCCGCCATCCATGTCGGCGAGCCGTTGGTCTCTGCCGTGATGATCACCGGAAAAAATCCCGACCGCATGCCCCTGGCAAAAATCGCCATCCAGTGCTTTCAACGCCAGACTTATCAGAACAAGGAGCTTGTCATCATCAATACTGACCGCAAGCCCGTCTGCGGATCGGATAAACGAGTCCGGGAGATCATGGTGAATTACGAAGACGGCTTTCGGCTCGGTGATCTGCGGAATCTGGGGCTGATCTTGGCCAAGGGGGACTGGATCATCCAGTGGGACGACGATGACTGGTATGGTGACAGCCGGATCGCCGTGCAAATGGAGACGGCGGAATCTGGTGCGGCCAACCTGATCTCCTCACAAATCCGGTATGACTTCAAAAACAACAGCGCCTTCGTTTACCGAGTCAGCCCTGGCATCGACGGAACGATTTTGCACGAACGCAATAACTACCTGCGCTATCCCGGCACAGCCCTGGGAGAGGACTCTGAGTTTCTCAAGCAGTTCTCGGTGCGGAATGTCAGCCCGACCGACCCCGGCCTCTACGTGCGCATGTGCCATACCGCCAACACGCGCACGTCAAAGCACATCATGCATGACTACGTCGGCCTGAAAAACCGATGGGAACTCAGTGATGGGCAGGCGACTCTGCTGCGGGAGACGGTGCTGCCCCAGTATGATCTGCGCAGCCCTTCCGCCAAGAGTGCCCTGCCTCTAGGCACGGAAAATCTGCTGAGCTGGGCCTATCAGAGGACCAGCAGCGACAGTGGCGACCCGAAGGTCTTCATCATCGGGTTATCCGACGACCCGGGGCTGCGTGACATTGACGCCAAGCTGGAAACTCTCGGCATCCGCATCGCCATCGAACCGGAAAGCGTGCATGAGGTGGAGTGCTCAGCCGGTGCGTCTGGCTGGGTCCCCACGTGCTACTACCGGCAGCTCGACAATCTCTTTCCGAACTCGATCTTCATCTGCTACAAACCGGCCAAATCCCGGTTCCAGGCCCTTTGCCGCCAATCCGAGAGGGATTCCGCCCCCACCCGCAACGCTCAGACCCTGGCCAAAAACGCCGTTCTGGGCCTGGGCCGCTCCGGCTCCGATAAGGAAAAGGGTGTGCCCCCCGGAGTCTATGACCGCTTTTACCGGGAGGTGAAGCATCACTTCAAACAGCGTGCCGCCCAGCTCACCTGGCTGGAGCATGAAACGGATCTTCTGGAAGTGATCCTGAAAGGGCTGGCCTCCCACTCCGTGCTCCAGGCGGGGGCCTGATCCCCCGCCGGAGTGGCTGGCTCTGCCCGTCGTCATCACGATATTGACCTTTCCATCGCTTCACTGCCACCATGAAACAGGACCCCACCGGACACGGTTTTGACAAACGTCACATCTTCGAATTTGACGTTTTTGGTTATACCATTCTCAGGAACTTTCTCCCGGCCGAGATGGTCGGGACGATGAACACGATCCTCGATGCCCGGCTGGAGGGACATGCGGTCAAGAAATTCCCGTTCCTGAACCTCGATCCGGTGTTCTGGGATCTGATGTCCCACCCCCGGGTCATGAACATCTGCCGTTATTTGTTAGGCGCCGGCTTCCGGCTCGACTCCACCTTTGGCATCCAGTTTGAAGCCGCCGCAAGCGAGACCCCAGCCGGGCGCGAGGATCTCCACGCAGGCCCTTTTGCCAGTCAGGGGGCTTTTCGCTACGCTTGGTATGACAACAAACCCCAGTGCGGGCAGATCGTCTGCGTTTACTATCTCGAAGATGTCGAGGAAGGTGATGGAGGCCTGGTTCTGGTCCCGGGTAGCCACAAGATGAATGTGGCGATCTCCGGCCCCAGCATTCACAAGGACATCCTCAAAGCAAAAATGGAGGCCTGGTGGTTGCACAACCCGGCGATGAAAGCCGGTGATCTGCTCATCTTTACCGAGGCGGTCGTCCACGGCACCCAAACCTGGAAAAACACGCGTCACCGTCGCCGCAATCTTCAGTATTGCTACGGCCCGCCATGCCAGGCTCAGCGCGATTACGAGCAGATCAGGAAATTTCTTCCCCTCGCCCGTAACGACACGGAGCGGGATCTGCTGCGCCCGCCCTATGCCCTGCGCTATGGAGACGCCAAAGTCGCCCAAGGCGAAAACGAGTGGCGCAGCCCGGTCCGTTGACCTGGATTGAGACCTGCCCCCTGCCCCGCAGGCTTACTGGCGGATCAGCTTCATGGCTCTCCAGCCTCCGTGAGCCACGTCGTGGGAGGGTGCCTTGATCTCCCGTCCTGCTGAGTGCGGAAATCTCCCTGGAGGGCCTTCACACCCCGTCCCACGGCACTTGGCAAGTGCCGCTCCTTGATGTTATCCCACGGCACTTGGTAAGTGCCGCTCCTTGAGATTGAGCTGCCTGAAAAGTCCCACGCAAGGAGCGTGACTTGCCCAAGTCACGGCTTGGGGAATGCCGCGTTCTTTCTTTCCACTGAAGGCACTTGGCAAGTGCCGC
>NZ_FUYE01000025.1:0-2686 GCF_900167535.1 Prosthecobacter debontii | reverse complement strand
GGAGCGTGACTTGCCCAAGTCACGGCTTGGGGAATGCCGCGTTCTTTCTTTCCACTGAAGGCACTTGGCAAGTGCCGCTCCTTGATGTTATCCCACGGCACTTGGCAAGTGCCGCTCCTTGAGATTGGACGTGCTGTTAGGCTCTTTTCAGACAGCCTCTATGTGAACTCGATCGGATGGATGAAATTCTTCAGTGCCTGGGCGACGCCGAATCCGCTGCCGGCATTGGCCTTCCAAAGGCCAGTCTCAATGTTTTTCTTCGACAGCCTTCGGTGCTCCCTGTTGCACCCCTCCTTCATTTTCACGGTCTGAAACTCCAATCTCATGGAATCCGAATGAGGAATGGCGGAGAGGTAGCGGCCCGGCATGGGCTTGCCCTTGAAGCCTGCGGCACTCAACCGAGCGGCAAAGTCCACATCTTCATACCCCCAGCCGTCTCCCATCTTCTCATCATAACCACCGATCTCCATGAACTGGTTTCGACGGCAGGCGATCCTGCCGTTGGTGCCAGGCGGCCCATGCGGTCTGAGAAAGCCTTCTGGATGCTGCGCAAAGAAGCGCCGCAGAAAGGAGACAAAACCCGGCCCCATGAAGTTGTCCGCATCGACATTGCACAAGATCTCTCCCCTGGCCGCACGGAAGGCGACATTTCGGGAATGTGGCATGGAGAATGCCGGATACCCCTCCAGCCGAAGGTAAGTCACGATCCCGGCTTCGATCTGGCTTTTCAGTTCCCTGTGGACCCAGGCCTGCAGGTCATCTGGCGAGTCATAGTCGAGGATCAGAAACTCCACGGCGGGGTCATCCCCATTGTCCCTCATGTTGAGAGGCAGTGTCTCTTTCAAATGATGAGCGCGGCCTTTGCACGTGGTGCAAAGGGAGATCAGGCCGGGGTTGGAATCGGACATCATCACGGTTCGACTTTGTGTGACGGGCTGCCGTGGCGTGGCCGCGCCCTGCGGGCATCTCTGCCTGCAGGAGATCAGGGCCGGTCACTGCAAGGCATAGACCACGGAGGCCTTGCTGTTCTTTGAACGGAGATAAGGCAGATCCAGGGAATCAAAAAACAGGGACGGCTCATTGAACCGCAGGACAATGGTGGCCAGATTTTCGGCGTAGCGGTAGTAAAAGAAGCGTGATGTGAAGACTTCATCATAGCCATAAAGTCCCTTGGCATTGCCGAACAAAGGATTCCCCAAAACCGTCGTTGGAATCGGATCTGTGGCATAAAAAGCCGCCAGGATGCTGGCGATATTCTTGATTCGCGGCCGGAGGTAAAAGCCGCCTTTGATCGTCCGAAAAATACACAGTTTGTGACGGTCGATATCGCAGGGAGCCAGCCAGCGGATGACATCGAATTTCATCAGCCGCAGGTAGTCCGCCAGGGGAGGATGACGTAAATCATCACAGCCGCAGAAGAAAACATCCCCATGGGCCGCCCCCAGATAACGCCACAGCATGGCGTCATAACCGGGAAGGTGCTGAGTCATGACCACCACAGCCACATTGGCGGGAAGGTCGGCCGCAAGATGCTCCAAGCGGGAATCCAAATAGAGCAGGATTTGCGCGCCGGACTTGGCAAATTCCTGCAAAGGCAGCACATAGCAGTCATGCCATGTTTTCCCCTTGCGCCCGATCAAGTCGTCTGGTCCCCGGCCCTCGGGATCCGGGAAAAGCGAGGTGGCATAGATCGGCATGCCGGGCTTGAACTGGAACTCGCCGCCAGTCACGGCAAAGAGACCCGGTTCGTCGTGGCTGTCCGTGAGGTTTCCTTCAAACGGAGGGTAAATGTTTTCGATGGTCATGCGCTGTTTGGCCGCGTTGAGACCTGGGGATCGCTCGGTGATTCGTGGAGCCTGCGCTGAGTCTCAGAGCGGTGTCTGAATTCTTCTCTTCGGAACGGAGGGGGTCGTCAGGGCCGTCTAGGGAATCCTGACGAGATAAGATTCCAGACCTTACTTCACGACTCGTGTCAGGGTGGTTTTGCCGCCCGTCTCTGACGTGGCCAGCCCCGAGGTGAGCCCGCTGTCTGTAAAGACGAGGGTAAATTTGGTGCCGTCCGGTTTGGTGACCAGCACTTTCAGGTCCCCGATTCGCCGCCAAACGCCTGTGCTCGACCACGCCGTATGCGCCGCTTTATTCTGCCGGTGTAGCGTCAAGGTCCCGCCGGACCCCCATAGCCAACGGGATTCGTCGAGGTCTTTCTCACTGAGTCGCGTCTTGGACCTGACCTGCTGCTGGACAAGCTCGTCCAATTCACCTTTGACCGCCAGCGCCTTGTCCAACTGCCCCGCCCGTGTGTAAGTCTCTTGCAGCCGGGCAAGGGATTCAGCGTAACGCTTCGTCACCGGTTCATTCAATCGAGCAATTTCAGCCTGATAGCTTTCTCGGAGCTTTTCCAGTTCCGGCGGAATCGAGGCATCTTCGGCGGTCGCCCAGGACACGCTCAATAGCGCGATGCTTAAGGATAGGACAATCACTTTCATAGGAAATTGATTTTTAATCACGGCCGCCTCTATGTGCAAGAAATAATGCCATAAGCCGATTTTTTCTAAACAGGCGTGATTTGAATTTAGGCCTATTCCTGATTCAGGGGTCAAGGGGTCAAGGGGTCAAGGGGTCAAGGGGTCAAGGGGTCAAGGGGTCAAGGGGTCAAGGGGTCAAGGGGTCAAGGGGTCAAGGGGTC